>CAYMRF010000049.1:0-9759 GCA_964392765.1 uncultured Pseudomonadota bacterium | reverse complement strand
AAGAGTCCATGATAAAATTATTTAAAACCATACAATGTAGGAATAACCTATGAAGAAAATTATTCTTTTAGGGTCTCTTATTATCAGTTCAAGCATTATACATCCGAAAGTTTTACTTATAACTCACAGCTATAATCGGCCTGAATTCATTGAAATTCAAACAAGAACTTTTAAAGCATTTCTCAACGATGATTATGAACAAGTTATATTCAATGATGCTCCCAATGAAAGTATGAAAAATCAAATTGAAGAGATGTGCAAAAAATGTGGCATAAAATGCTACAGAATCCCCCAAGAGTTACATAAACGGCCCGCTCCCGGACACCGGCATATAGATGGCATTATGTATTCATTGGAACAAATAGGCTACAACTTTAATGGCTTAGTATGTCTAGTAGATTCCGATCTTTTTTTATTAAAGCCTTTTAGCATTGAAAAATATATGCAGGGCTATGATATTAGCGGAGAGCTTCAAGGAAGAGAAAGCGCTACTCTTAAAATTAGACATCTTTCTCCTATTCTTGTTTTTATGAATATGCCTACGCTTCCTAATAAACACACGTTATCATTCGAGGGCGGCGATGTGCTTGGCTTAACCTGCGATGTTGGTGGGCACACTTATTATTACTTTAAGAATAATCCTTCAATTCGCTCTCGATTTTTCACTTTAATGTATTTACCCGCTTTAAAAAAAGCACTAGCTTGCACTGCGTGTAATAACTTCAGCTGTACTTCCTGCAAAACACAATTACTCAATCATTATAATTTTGATCAAGATGCACTCAATTTTATTCATGCGTGCCCTGATGATAATATGGAATTTGTTCTTGATAATCACTTTATGCATTACCGCTGTGGTTCAAATTGGAATCATAAGCCCGCAGAATATCATGCAACCAAGCTTAAAGCACTTAATGATTATATAGCTCATTTACTCTATACTCATTACTATCACCAGCACGCGCTGCAAGGCCTGTATTAATATTAAAAATAAAATGAATTAATTAAAAAGCCCTGGTTTGTTGCCAGGGCTTTTTAATGAGTGACTCTATGAAATTTATAAAGACTTGCAATACCATTCAATAGTATCTTTTAAACCTTCATATAATGGTATTTGAGCCTTCCAACCTACGGCTTCTAGCTTAGAAACATCCAGCAATTTTCTTGGTGTTCCATCGGGTTGACTCGCATCAAAAATAAACTCGCCCGTATACCCAATGATCTCTTTGATCATGGTTGCCACTTCAAGAATTGAGATATCCATACCAGTGCCCACATTTAATGCTTCATCGCCATTATAGTTATTCATAAGAAATAAACATGCATCAGCTAAATCATCAACATGTAAAAATTCTCTTCGCGGCCTACCAGAACCCCACAGCGTAACTGTTGGATATCCTTTTACTTTCGCTTCATAAATTTTGGCAATTAACGCGGGCAATACATGAGATGTTTCCCGGTTAAAATTATCCCCGGGGCCATAGAGGTTAGTAGGCATGCAGCTAATGCAGTTCATGCCATATTGATCTTTAAATGATTGGCAAAGGCTAATACCTGCAATTTTTGCGATCGCATACGGCTCATTAGTGGGCTCTAAAATACCGGTAAGTAAATATTCTTCTTTAATAGGTTGCGTGCAATTACGCGGATAAATGCATGAAGAACCTAAAAAGAGTAATTTTTTAGTCTGACACTTATGCGCCGCGCTAATAACATTAGCCTCAATCATTAAATTTGTATAAATAAAATCTGCTCGATACGTGTTATTTGCTTTAATGCCACCGACTTTTGCAGCCGATAAAAATACATACTCAGGCTTTTCTTGTGCAAAAAAATCATATACTGCTTGCTGATTAGATAAATCGAGTTCTTTATGCGAACGAACAATGAGATTAGTATATCCTTCTTTGGTGAGCTTTCTAACAATCGCTGAACCCACCAGCCCATTGTGGCCCGCAACGAATATTTTGCTGCTTTTCTCCATGCCCCCGCAAAAAAACGCAAAAAACAAACCCGCTAGTGTTAAAATTCGCTTACTCATATTTGGGCTGTAAGCAAATAAATCTTTTATGTACAAAAATATCATCCACATGAAGATGCTCATACAGAATAAAGCCGTTTTCATATAAAATGCTTCGAATTGCTTCATCATGATAATCATTTTCCACGGCGATTACATCAATAGCAACTTTGGAAAAATCAATGGTTTTAAGCACTTGCAATTCATGACCTTCCACATCAAGCGATAAAAAATCCACATGGGTAACACTATGCATCTCAAGGATAGAATCTAATCTTACACAAGGAACTTGTATAATTTTTAACTCACCTCCTAATTGCAGAATATCTTCTCTTACGGCATTGAGTTTTCTTTCATTAAACGTTCCGCATAAACCACTGAGCATTTCATCACAGCTATCAACATGCAAAAAAGGCAAATGCCCATTAATCTGAGAAACGCACGCATTTATGCATAAGCAATTTCTGCACGCTTTTAACTGATTATATAAATGAGGAAGGGGCTCAAAACAGATTCCCTTCCATCCAAGATTTTTTTCAAAGAACCATGTGTTACTAAAGCTTTGACCATCATGAGCCCCAATATCAAGAAAGAATCCATCTTTACGATTATGAAAAAAGCGCTCATTCACAAATTTGTCTTGACCCGCTTGGCTTTTATAATCACCATAAAGGCTCAATGTCATGAGAAAACTTAAAAAATAGTAACGGTTCATGCAAAACTCCTATGCTGCTTTTGCTGCTTGCTCATTAATTCGTTTATTAAGATAAAATGAAAGATTATTCAACAAATGGGGATAATTTTCATGCACTTTCAAAGCAGTTCTTACTGCTTCTTCGCCAATCTCAAATTCACCGACATACCATGCACATTGGCCAAGAATATCCCAACGGGTATATTCATAACCTTCTTTTTCTACAAATAAAGTATCATCTTTAGGATATATAATCTCACATGCGCGTTTTGCAAAAAGGTACGCGCACGCATGATTGCCTTCGCTTAAATAATGGGCGGCTACTCTAATAATTGCTTCAGCGCGTGTTGGACGCATAGTAAATGCTTTCATATAATGATCAAGCGCTTCCGGCCACATGTTCACGCCCTCTTTCTTCATACGCTCAGTAACTTGAGCCAAGCGATAGCGCGTCATCATATCTTCTTCCGGCCAGCCAATTAAACGAGTACGAACATCATAATATTTATATGCTTCTTCAAGATTTCCTAAACAATCGCATGTTTGCGCTAAGTAGAATGCACTTCTGGAATCAGTTATATTAGATTCGAATGCTTTAAGGAGTAATTCTCTATCGCGTTTCCAACGTTTTTGCGTTTTTTCAACTCCATAACGGCCAGGGCGTAATTCAAAAAAGACCGCATCGGGAGTTTTATAGCGAGTTCCTATCATAATAGTTTCATGCACCACGCCGCCAAAGCGCAATCCTGAGCGGCAGCGAATCAAACGTTGAGTACCAAAATCAAGATCGGTGGAGACAATGCGGACCAAATATGAACCGGCAGCTATATTATTAATCTCAGCTTCACAAAATGCTAATAATTCCGGAACGCCGTGCAAATACCATTCAGCATCGGGCATAAGCATAAATGCCGCATTAGGGAAATTTTTATCTACCAGATCAAGTGCCTTATTTCTTGAAGTTGCAAAATCAATAAACGGTTCTTGAATTATGTAATAATTAGTAATGCCGTATTCATTAAAAAGCTCTTTAGCCTTTGCCATGGTAGAACTCCATGGATCGAGCCCGGTATCATAGACGATATACGCAATTTTTCTGCCTTCTGGATCTGCGTTGCAATACATTTCTAAAGTAGGCTTTATCACATCGGTTTCATCTTTAACCATGATTACCACTACTAAAAGTGGATCATATTTTTGATCAACCACTGCAAAGCTCTTATTTTGAAATGAAATACACCCCAAAAAGCACAAAATTGCGCGCAACAACTTCATTATACTACCCCTTTTTTAAGGACTAATTGCTACTTACTTTTTTAACTTGCTGTATTTATAAAACACAAATTTTAAAATGTCTACCGCTAAAGAGAAAATCGGATATACTGAAATAATTACTTAAAATATAAAATGAAATGAATCACGATGTTTTTAATTATTCTTCTATATGCTCTTTTTGGCAGCTCTTTCCCTATCAGTAAAACACTTTTAGGGTATACCGACCCCATATTTTTAACCGGCATTCGAATGTTCATTGCAGGATCAATTCTTTTAATATATCAATACGGATTTGCACGCCATAACTTTGTTTTTAAATGGAAGCATGCGTGGTACTATGTGCAAATAATTATGTTTGGTGTTTACCTTACTTACATCTTACGATTCTGGGGATTAGCTTATTTAGCATCAGCAAAAACCGCGTTCTTATTTAACGTTGCGCCCTTTTTTGCAGCACTTTACTCATACATCTCTTTCCGTGAAAAGCTCACTCGCCAACAATGGCTCGGTTTATTAATTGGATTTATTGGACTCTTTCCTATAATTATTTCAACCTCGGGTCCTGAAAAAAGACTCGGAGAGTTCTTCTTTATTTCCTGGCCAGAAATTGCCGTTTTAGCTGCGGTCGCATGCCATAATTATAGCTGGATTATTATGCGCAAATTAGTGCGTGAAAAAAGTTACGCACCTTCTATGATAAATGGAATGACCATGTTTATTGGGGGCATTATGGCACTTACTACTGCTTATTTTGTTGAAGGCCCACAACCAATGGGTGATCCTGGTGCATTTTTAAGCTTACTCATCTTGGTAATCTTAATTAGTAACATCATTTGCCATAATCTATATGCTCATTTGCTTCGCAAATATTCTGCGACCTTTTTAGCATTTTCTGGCTTTCTCGGGCCTCTGTTTTCTGCTTTTTATGGATGGATATTCTTGCATGAAGTGATCACCTGGCACTATTATCTTTCAGCAGTAATCGTGTTTATTGGACTTTATCTCTTTTACCAACATGAACTTAAACTTGATGGTGTAAGCAAGAAGAAAGAACAATTATTGCAACCGCAAGATCCAGAGAGTTTATAACAATTAAGACTTGTGCGATGATTTAGCGTTGCTAATTTTTTGCTTAATCCAACTAAATGGATGGAAGCTCCCATGGCTAATCTTATTAATCTCATCTTGATAGAAAATTAATAAGCCAATAAACGTCACGCAGCTTGCTGCTAAGAAATTAAGCGAAAGTGGCTCGCCTAAAAGCACATGACCAAAAAGATACACGTAAAGTGGCACCGAAAAACCAGCCAGCGAAACAAAAGTTGCTGAATGCCGCTTTAAGAACTGCGCGTACATGGTATAACCAATCACATTACCTACTAAAATGGTATGAAGTAATGCATATAAAATCATAGGGGTATTAGTTGCAGGAGTTATAGTAGTCTGCAAGAAACTTCCTGCATCAGCAAATGAATAGCTAGGAAAGAATGCAGCGAGCACGGGGATAAAACTGAGTAATGCAAACCCAGTCGCAATTGCAAACGGTAAGATGAAAACCAATATGCCGCTAATGGTCATAAGCAAACCGTTAAGCTCAGGCGCCGTATATCTTTCTTTGCGCAATAATTGCTGAACAAACATCCATCCAATGCGCCCAATTGCCATTGCTAATATCGCAGCAATTTCTGGGTATGAAAACACTGACCATGCAATAAGCGATCGCTCGCCTACCGATGATGATAAAATCAATATAAAAGTTCCGGTAAAGCCCAAAATAATGCCGATTACTTTTTTCTTGGTTAAGTTTTCATTCCAAAACAAATAGGCATAAAGCGCGGTAACAAAAGGATCAAGACTAGAAAAGAAGGCTGCTTTTGAAGCATCCATATTTTTAAGTGCGTATGCCTTAAACAAAGCGGGCACCAGCATGGTAAGTAATGAAATACCTAATAATAAAGAGAGATCATGCTTAAAATAACCAAAAGATAATCGATGCGATTTGCGCCGATACATCAACGTTAAAATTATGCCGGCGCACAACATGCGCAATCCGACTACCAAAGTGGGGGTTAAGACTGAGAGCACATACTTATTTGCTACGGTGGAGCTTGCCATAAAGGCAAAGCCTAAAAATACATCAAACATCTATTGTTTCTTTAATTAAAAAAGCGATCGATCGCCGCCCTACTTTCCGTCTTCGCATAAAGCTTCGCCGGACACGGCGCTCGCAGGTGCTATTATTTCAAAAATATTATCCAATAAAAAATGGCGCAGCCAGGCGTAGCTTGCCGAGGCGGAAGCCCCGGATAAGCGTAGACTGGTGCCGAGAGCCGGATTCGAACCGGCACAGTGTTACCACCGCAAGCACCTGAAGCCTGTGCGTCTACCAATTTCGCCATCTCGGCAAAGATTTCCACTAAGATTTAAGAATAAGGATAAAGATGCATGAGGAAAATGCAAAGAAATGCTTAAAATTCAGCAAATTTCTTGCCTGCGAGGAAGTGAATATGGCTATGAAAAACCATTTGCCCGGCTTCAGCCCCATTGTTTACCATAAGCTTAAATGCTTGTGAGCCCTGAAGCCCTTTGGCTAATTGCTTAGCCATAAGAAGCATTTTACCCGCAATTAAAGCTTCTGATTCTTCAAAAGCAGTGATATCGGCAACATGCTTTTTAGGAACTATAAGATAATGAATGGGAGCTTTAGGATTGATATCTTTAATGGCTATAACTTCATCATTTTCAGCAATGATGATGGCCGGAATTTGCTTAGCTATGATTTTGCAGAAGATACAGGAAGAATTCATTCTAACCCTTTTTTTTATTATCAGACCGTTAAAGAGACTGGCCTGCCAGTCATTTCTGAAGGAAATGACTGGTGCCGGGGGTCGGACTCGAACCGACATGATGTCAAACATCGCTGGATTTTGAGTCCAGTGCGTCTACCAATTCCGCCATCCCGGCAAATATGTTTATAGAATAGCTTAAAATATAAGATCGTCAATCAAAAAAGGGGCTTTTTCTCTATAAAACAGGCTGTATTTATCGTAATTTTTTTAAAAAATTTGACGAAATAGAATAAGCCATGAGTATAATAGTCAAAATTTGTGATTATTTAAAAGCGAAGGATAGAGTCATGATCAAACCATTCTTTTCAGCAAAATGTGCGCTCAATACCCTTATAATCTCTCTGGTCTTAACAACATCTCAACAACTCATGAGCATGGAAGATTCAGAGACACAACTATGTTCTTTGAGACAAGATTTGGGAATGTCCTCAACGGCTCTTAAACATGCAGCCAACCAACAAGCGTTGGCAGAAGCACTAGCTAAACCCAATGAGGAAGAACTTGGTCAAATAGACGATATACTTATAAATCGCCCTGCGTTTCATGATCTTACCCATTCACTTCAGCAACTAGCACTTGAGGATAAAAAAGGAGTAGAATTTACCGCAGCTTTAAGCAGAGCGTTTACTCATCTCATTTATGCAACAAAAAAAGCTGATTCATTTTCTAGTCAAGAAGAGTTACAAAAATTAGAAAGCTGTCACAGAGAACATGCAGCTCAAGAAGGTCGTAGAGCGCAAAAAATGCAAAATGCACTTGATACTTTAATCGCACAAGACAGAGAAAGAGAGTATGTAGTGGAAAACGCTCAAATATATCAAGCAGGAATGCTTCAGCTTGTAGATGATACGCAAGCACTCTCAAAAAAGCTTCACCGTGAAAAAGCAAAACGTCTTGCAGAAACTCAATTCTTAAGAGATCAGATTACAAATTACCGTAGAATGGCCACTGAAGAGCTTGCAAAAGCTAAAGAAGAAAATGCGACACTCAAAACGCAATTAGCAGCAATGGCAGGAGCAGTGAAAGCCAATTCGTTTGCTATAGCTGCTCGTCAAAATAATTCTTCAAAAAATTCGAATTAATTATACCGCCGAGCTTAAACTCATAATCGGCGTATAAAGCGCCAAAATTAATCCACTGATCATAAGGCCAAGAATAACAAGCAAAAATGGCTGGAACAGCGTGTTTATACGCGATAATTTTTGAATTAATTGCTGCTGATAAATATTCACTACGCGATTAAGCATTGCTGTTAATTGGCTGGATTCTTGGCCCACTTTAATTAAAGAAACAATATCTTGCGGGCATAAATGCTCAAATCCTGCCAGCGTATCAGCAAACATAATACCCGCGCTAATTTCTTGCGCGATAGCTTCAGCTGAATTTTTTATAACAGTATTATCAATGGCCTCTTTAGCTATGTGAACTGCCTTTACTAAAGGCATTCCTCCTTGCAAAAGCAATGCAATTGCTTGAAAAAATCCTGCCATTGTTTGCGCGATTATAAGCGAATGTATTAAAGGAGCACGCATCAGAAATCTATCGCACGCCTCTTTGCCTTTTTTTGTTTTAAGATATTTTTTAATGCCATAGCAAACTGTTAAAAACCCAACCCCCACATAAGCCAAATTTGGGCTTCTTAAGAAATTACTAATGCTCATCATAGTCCGAGTGGCCCCCGGTAAATCTTTTTGCATGGAGGCAAAAATTGATGCAAATTGCGGGACGATTACTACCATCATGATACCAATGATCATCAGAAAAAATGAAAAAGTGATCAAAGGCAAAAGTAATGCGCTTGCCAATCTCCGCTTAAATTGAGCAACTGCTTCTAAATGAGTTGAAAGAACATGTAACGCATCGGGCAAACTGCCTGCTTCTTGCCCCACGCACGCCATTTGAATCATTATTGGATTAAATACTTGAGTATGATTTTGAAACGCTTGCGGCAAGCCAATCCCATGCTCTACTTGATCAGCAACTGCATGGGCAGTCATCGCAAAATTGGGTTGCGATGCTTGTTGAGCTACTAAGCGAAGCGCTTTAGGCAACAACATTCCCGCCTTCATGAGCATTGCCAATTGCACCATATAATCAATTTTCGATTGCAAAGAAACAGGCTTTTGCCAGCGCATTTTTTTATGAGAATATGAAAGTAACGCTATATCTTTTTTTAATAAAATCTCATCAAGATCATTCTGGTTTTGTGCAAAAAGAGTTCCTTTGCGGGTCTTGGCATGTAAATCAATTCCTTTCCATGCAAAATAGGGCATCTTTCACTCCTTTATTTTTAAAACAAAGAGATCTGCTTTTCGATTCCAATCGCTTCTAATATTTGCTCATAATTAAGCTCTGCATTAACTTTTATTCGTTTAATCCTACTGGTAGCCCCTGAAATAATCATCACTTCACTCTGGGGCAAACCTAATGCCTTTGCAAGGGCTTTTATCAACTCTTGATTGGCCAGTCCTTTTTCTGGAGGGCTTTTAAGATATGCTTTAAGAATTCCTGATTTATCAACTGCCCATTTACTATGGCCAGAAGAGGGAACCACCTTGACTTGTATTATGAGTGCCATTACAATTCCTTAGCAAATAACTGGGTTTAGCATAGGCAATGCTTGCATAAAATGGCAAATACTTTATCCTTTTTATATCTTTTTATGGTTTGGGCACGGGTTCGCCCTACTCAATCATGAAAAAATAGGGAGAGATGGCTGAGTGGCCTAAAGCGCTTGCCTGCTAAGCAAGAGCTCCAGAAATGGGGCACGAGGGTTCGAATCCCTCTCTCTCCACCAGTCATTTCCTTCAGAAATGCCTGGCAGGCCAGCCCTAACAATTGAAAATTTTATGCGCCTATAGCTCAACTGGATAGAGCGTCAGACTACGGATCTGAAGGTTTAAGGTTCGACTACTTATAGG
>CAYMRF010000048.1:0-9940 GCA_964392765.1 uncultured Pseudomonadota bacterium | reverse complement strand
TGGCGCGGATAACTATGGATTGATGGGCCTCGACTATGGCTATACACCCCTTTTGCTTGATAGGTATACTCCTGCATGTAGTATTCCAAATCTAGTAGGTCGGCTAATTCTTGGCCATACTTTTTCTCTTCAATTAATTGGGTAGAAAGAGTCCTCATTGCACGCAAAGTAGTCTTTTCTTGGGGCAGATGTTGATATCGCAATTTTACTCGTATCATAACTTCAGAAATATGCTGTTTATGTTTTGCAAGAATTTTTTCTTGTTCTTCCTGTCTGTGGCGAATAATATCTCGCAACGATTGCCCCTCTGGTTGGTAATTTGGTTCAGATCCGAAAATTGAAAAAATGGGGAATAAACAAATTACCAATAAAAATTTACGCATGAGAGGTCCTTAAAATAACATTCTTAAAAATATCCATAAAGAGTTAGCCGCATAAACGCCCGACCAAAAAGGATAATGATCCTCTTTATTTTTTACTAAATAGGTAGATAATCCGCCCGCAATGAGCATGAGCGATGAATCAAGCCCCATAAGCAACCCGCCAAACACGAGTGTGGGATTCACGTGTAAGAACTTTAAACTGTAGCTAAATAAGAATCCTAAGAGCATCACCATATAATCAAACTTAAATGCTTGAATGAGTACTGCGCGGCCCTGAGCGCGAGAGGCAATGAGTTCAGCAGATCCCAGCTCAAAATGTGAAATCAAGAGCCAAAAGATTGCGCCGATAGATATTGCACTCACTAATAATCCGATCCATTGATACTGCATCATTCGACTGTGATTTATTGAGGCCAATTGCGCAACTTTTTGCCCAAACATACTATCTACTGCAACAATGCACGAGATTTCCACAAATGCAGCAAGAAACGTGATTTGCAGGGCAGTGAATCCAAAGATAAGCAAACCGGGGATCATCACAAAGGTAGCGAATCTTCCTAAGGGGGCGATTCCTAATTTGCCGGCGATGATAAGCAGTTGATAAGCGCAAATTATGGTAAATGCTAACAAATAAAGTTGCTCAGGAATGGTAAAACTAAAATAGGTGAGAAATATGATAGCAGGCAAGAGCAATAGAAACCGACCCTTCGACCCAGCCTTCGCTAAAGCTACGGCGGGCAGGCACGCTAAGGTCTTTACTTTTAAGCAAAGTTGAGAAATGAGGGCAAATCGCTTTTTCCCCGTTCGTGGTGAGTGCTGCGCGCAGCGCAGCGAATCGAACCATACAAAATTATATATTTTTCCAAAAGTTTTTGGCGCATCAGCCAAACTAAGAAGCGCGCCCTGAATCGCCATGCCCGCGCCAAAGGCTAAAATATAATCAATCGTGGTTAGATGACTAAAAAAGAGATTATGTATGGGGTCTACTAATGCTAATTTTGCAATCACGGCAATTAAAAGTGGCATGGCTATCACATGCCCGGTTGTAAATCCGATTGCCCAAAACATAGGCAGAATGTCGGTGCGGGCTGCCACATGGCCAATTGTGAAAACAGTTCCATTAATGGCTGGCAACAGAGTTAAGCGAGCGGGAATAAGCAGTGTAAAATTTTGCAGTAAACTATAAATGAGTGCAGCGGCTGCGCCACACGCAAGTTGCACCGCTCGTGCGAATTGATTTTGGATTGCGATCATATTATAAACCATCTGCCCGATTGGAAAGACCATCGATTCATCCGACAAAAACTTTTCTTGCCAATGGCGTGCAATTAAAAATCCAAAACTTCCAGCAGCCAAAACTAACCCAGCCATTATCGCAGAAAAATAAAATGGTTTTGCCATCCACGTGTTAAACAATTCTGGATCCAAAAAATAAAGAGTGGGAAAAGAGAATGCGCAGGCCATTGCCACTGCTCCGCCAATTCCTCCGGCAGCAGTAGCGCACGCAAGTGATCGCATTTGAGCGGTAACGGCAATTTGATGAGTTAAGAAGCGAAAGAATATGGTCCCCAGCAAAACGAGCGTCATCTCCATCCAGGGGCCAATGGGAGTTGCCATTGCCACGTAACTGATTACTGCCGTTGAAAAGAGTGCAAAAATTACTGATAAGAAAAGCGTAACAAGCGTTATGAACGGCGTTTTTAATTGCATAGCAATACTTTAAGTAAAATAGGTTTACCTAGTATAGCAAAGCAACTTAAGTATGTAATATACAAATTTTCTTGGCACGTGATCTTAATGATGCTGAATAAATTTGACCGTTCCATAAAATGCTGCGCCCCAGGTCGCATATCCCAATGCGTGGCCCAGAAGTGCGCTTGGAATAATTACGCGCGCATCTGAGTTATCAGGGATGTGCAAGAGAGCTACCACAACTGGAAAGGCCACACTGCCTGGCGCTAGACACACGCCGGTACCATATCCCAGCGCAAATGCCCAGGCAGCTTGTTCCGATTTTTCTTTAACTTTTCTGAGTGTTTCTCGAATTATTCTGTTCGTATTATCCATCGGCTGAATCTGAATTGAATTTATTAAAGATCCGCACAAGAGTATTGTGGTAAAATTTTTTTTCATGGAAGTTCTCCTACTTTCAAAATTAAGCATTCGGGATTAAACAATGAGAAGTATTTCACAAGAAAATATTAATCAGATATAACTATGATAAGCAATTTTATTCTAGAAAATAATTTAGTTTTCAATATTCTTAACAGGTTTAAAAAACGGAAAAAAATGAAACTAAAATTAATCTTCGCCTTAATGTTTTGCAACACTATCGCTTATCCAATGAAAAAATCAGCAGTAAATCAGAATGATAAAGCTCTTGAGGCATATAATCTGGTGAGCAATTGGCGTTCTTTGGCTGCTAAAGATAAAGATTATTATTCTAAAATAACTGATCAATTGGATCAATTGTATAAGAGTGCTTGTGATTCCCAAGACTTGCTTGCATTAGAAGTATGCCCGGTGATGAAGATGTATTTTAATCAAGGAGGCTCTCCCTTTGAATGGGCAATTGCTGGCAATAAAGAGAGAGCGATTCAATTTTTAGTAACAAAGACTGAAGAAAAGCCCAGTGCTTCTGATATCAAGCATGCATTGATTCTGGGGAAAATAGAGACTGCAAAAGCATTTATTCTGTCTGGCAGAGTGATTACAGATCATTGCGGATGTGTCACTGCCCAACCAGTAACTAATGCACTAGATGAAGGTGCAGAACATTTGTTTTGGCTACTTATGAAAGCAGGAGCACAACTGCAGAAAAAACATGATGATTGTGATGGGTTCACAAGCATTCAAAGCACGATTTTTGAGTACTTTAATCGCTTGCAAAAAATGCATCCTAGAGAGGTAAAGTATAAACGTGCGGTTCAATTGCTAGAAGAAGCGGCAAAGCAGCCAGCGCAGAGCCTACAGGATGTATCAAATTTAGATGCATTGCTTGAAAAAGCTCGAGATGAGCGCCATAGAATTAATGCAGAGAAAGAAAGAATAATGTAAAAAGGATTTACATTATTGCGCAGCCTTTTTCTTTGAAGAGAGTCACAACAGCATCCTGTTTATTTTCAACGGCATGATCGAGTGCAGTTCTGCCTTGATTGTCTTTTAGAAAAAGATCAGCACCATATGAAAGAAGACGTTGCACAACTTCAGTATGTCCATTTGCGCAGGCGCCCATAAGAGAGGTTACGCAATGCTTGTTTTTCAAATTAGGTCCCTGATGTTTCAGATCAAGATTGCGTAAGAGACGATTAATCTGGGCCATATCAGGAGTTTTAGTGTCCACTGCATTATAGAGTTTTTGATTGAGTTCTTCTTGATACTCTAAAATGAATTGTTTAATTTGTGGATCTTCACTAAATTTGAGTTTATGCATTTCGTACCAAAGTACGCTCGTTGAAAATTCTTTATCAAAAGAAAGAAGAAGCTTGGCTGTAAGAAAATGTTTTTGGCGAATTGCCCATCCTAAAGCGGTCCACCCATTGCCATCCATCGCATTCGTATTAGCACCAGCATCAAGAAGAAGTTTAGCGATTTCAGTTCTTCCATCGCGAGAGGCGATTATCAGAGGAGTGGCGCCATAATTCGCGCCATAACGAGATTCTTTCCAATCTACTTCAACATTGGGGTTTTCTAGAAGAGTTTCAATAACTTTTAAATCAGGATTTTCGGCAGATACGGCCTTATAAAGCATTTGCCCATTTTCTAGCACCACGCTTTGGTACCAAGACAATATTTTTGAGCTCGTCTTGATATCGGGAAATTCTGCTGAAATTTTTTGAAATAAATTCAGCGCTCCTGCTTTAGGGTATGATTTCAAGAGTACCAATAAATTTTGAGGATTAAGGATATAGGCGGCAAACTCTCCATCTCTTCTTGCGCGACTCGCAATATCATGTGCTAATGCAGGGATATCACGTTTGCGGCCTTCAAATGGCTTTTCAGGAGTAAGGTCAATTTCATGCGAATCTCTATTAATAGAACACAGTTCATATCGTGGGTTCCATGGATTAAAAGGAACATCTGGCCAATGTTCGGTGATTTTGAGTGGCTCATCTACCTCCGGGGTAGTTGGAACCTTTTCCATGCTAAAACTGCTTAAATTGCAGGCTAAAAGTAAACCGATAACGATAGTTTTGATTGTGTTATTAATAGGCATATGTTCTCTCCATTTATGCTATTTCTAAGCTTTTATCTCTAGTTTGCCAAAATATGCATATTTGTCAATATTTGTATGGCTAAAAGAGTGGCTTTCTAGCAATGGAGATTGCAATGTTTTCTGTTTGTCAAGGTCTAGGGAGAGGTAAATTAAGGCCTAAACTGGGTAAATTTATGATTTGGGTGCGTCAAAATACCTGTTTTTATAGTATCGGAACTCTTTAATAGCCTCTTGGGCATCTTCTTTGGCAGAATGGGTTTTTTCAAGCGCCGGGCCTGATGGCCCTAAAAATTGAGCCGATTCTTTAATAATAGGAGCCATCAATGCGGCGATACATTGATTTACTGTCTATTTTATTTTGCCGATCTCTTTGTATAAGGTTATAAAAAGGGTAAGGTTCTTTCTTTTGTGGCTCTGCAATGCGATACTCTGATTCCTGATATTTGATGATAGTGTCAAGAAGTTTGGGGGATAATGTATGCAGAAAAGAGTTCTGTTTTTGTGCAAATTTCATCATAAGATTCTTAAGCAAAAGTGTTGAAATCTCTCGATAGAAAAGCCGAGCCGTGCCACTTAGCTTTTCAGTTTTTAAACGCCTTTGCAAGTCATTGTATTCTTTCGCTACGCCAAAAGACACATGGGGCAATAAAGCTTCAACGCTCGTTGTATGTCTGCCGTCTACGGCAATACGAAAGAGCTGGCGAATTGCTTTTGATTTTGCATTAGAATCCGGGCGCTTATTGATAATATGAGAAACGTAGAGATGAAATGTAAGATCGCTTTCTGAGGCTTTGGCCATTAATGCCCGGAGGCTCATGGAATCCAAAGGGGACTGCATGGCACTGATTGAAAAGCTGAGTAAACAAATCAAGGTGAGATATAAAATTTTCATAACTTTGGTTTACTATGTTTTTCCAAAAGATCAACCATTTGTTGTGCAATAGCCGCCTCTTCAGCACTCTTCCTTTCTTTGCAATATTTTAAACGATATCGTGCATTACTAAGTGGGTTATCGCGACCATAATCGTCAAATTTGGTATTCGCGCCAGCATTAAGAAGCATTTCTAGAATGGGGATTCCGGCTCTCTGATGTTCCACAGTCAAATTAGAGTCCATGAACTCATTAATAACTACGTTGACACAGTGTAGATCTCTAAACATCATTCCACAAGTATCTGGATCTACTCCTTTATCAAGCAATAGTTTTACTGATTCTAAAAAATGTGGTTCGTATGGGCCAGAGCGACATGAGCTGGAGCCTATTGCTTTTTCTATAGCAAAACAAAGTGCCGTGCGATAAGATTCATCTCTAAAGCGTATTTGAGCAATATATGAACTTTTACAAGCAAAAGAAACATCTACATATTTTATAGAATCTTTTAAATCTTCGGGGTTCACAGCTTTATCTAGGTTTGCTAAATTTCCGCTCTTTATTGCTTCAAACAGTTCATGTAGTTTTTCTTCCTTTTCTTTCCTGGACATTGCATTTGCAGAAAAATTAATCATTGATGCTACCACGAGCGTGATGGCAAAAATAAGCTTCATATGATCCCCTATGCTAGGTCTTTTAATTTAGCTTTAAGCAACTCTTTAATTTCTAAAAGATTATCTCTTTTATCTCTAAATCGTTGTAATTCCTGTTGAGTGTATTTGCGTTCGGGGTTGGGCCATAGTGTAAATGCTACAGGATGTGCTAAGCATCTATCCAAACCTTCTATGTGTCCTTCGCAAATATAATAAGCTTCATCAACAAAGGCTCGTGTCAACGTGGGTGATTTTAATAAAGATACTACAAATGGAATCTTAACTTCACGAACTGCATTTTCAAGAGGTGTGGTGCTTATGCCGCCCCTTATTATTTTTGATTTGCAAATCGATGCGCCCGCTTCAACAAGAAATTCAACCAGTTCCGGATGATCACTTTTATTTACGGCTATATGTAATGGCGTGTCTCCATAGCCGTCAAAAATATCCAATTGGACCCCCCGCTCTTTCAATCCTTTTACAGTAGACAATTGCAATGTGCGATCTTCAGGCCAACAATAAAAGCAAGCAAGATGAATTGCATATCGCTGTACTAAGGTCTTGGTGCTGGTAACATTTGCTTGAATACCAGGTCTGGCAAGAAGTGCATTTGCAACTTCAAAATTTCCACTATTACATGCAATATACAGTGGTGTTTTATCATCGATAAGAGGCTTATTAATATCAATTCTAGATAATATGCTGAGCGCACGAGTATTATCTTTTGAACTGATTGCGCTCATTAATTCTTGTTCCATAGCGCTTGCAGAAATAAAATTGAGTAATAATGAGAGAGCTATAATGTTGTTTTGCATTGATGTGTTCCTTATATCTTTCTTTATAATTTCTTCAAACTTGAGTAAGTGTAATCTGGATTATATCGTGTGACAAGATAAAAACTAGCATGTATTAATAATTGAAGCATTAACTTTAAAACGCTATACTTCTTCGACTATTTTAAATTGCTGTTGGAGAACAATGAAATATATTTTTATTCTTTTAATTTTGATGGGTGTCTTTTTGCAATGAGAGAAAATAATTCTTCTGATGACTATAATCAGGCATGTCAAAAACTAATAGACGTTACCAAAAAACACCATTTATTACTTGAATCTAAAATTAAAGATCCAAATGTTTCGGTGGATTTTTTAGTTGATAGAATAAAATCATATAAATCGGATATACTCGAAAAAGCCATTGTATACACCATTCGCGCCCCTGGGGCGCTTGCTCAACTTACTCCCTTGCATAAGCAAACACGTAAAAATCTACAGCGCTCACGCTTTTGCATAAAAAACAACAACGAAAAATTCATCTTCTGTGGTATTGGGCTGCGGGCTGGGGATTTGCAGCAGGTACTGCGTTTGGCGTTCCGATATCATGGTATTTTCAAAAAGAATTTCGCAGCTTGGAGGCAGCACTTCCGGTTTTTACTTTTTATCAACTTTTGCTGCTTTTTTTCATGCCAGAAGGGCGCATCTAAAGGCTACCATGCCAAAAGCAGTGCTTTCTGATGCATTAAAAGAGGTGCTTTCGGATCTGGATGAGTCGAAATTTAATACTGTTGAATGGGTGCGGCCAAAATTGGCAGTTGATAATCCCTTGGCAGATGCGATTAACCGATTCGAGGCAGAAAATAAATTGCTAGAGATTTTTAGTTTTACAACGCTTCAGAAGTTCAAGAGAAGCTTGCTGCTTCGTCAGCAACTGGTAAAAAAATGTCTAAACTGATTTTTAAACAAGCGAGAAATACTCGCAATATCGATGCGCTTTTGAGAATTGGATGTTTAATGATCCAAAACTCAATAAGCCTCTGAAAACTTCTAAAAGTGATAATTAATTGATGAAGAGATTGTTGTGTGTTTTATTCATGCTTGGTTTTTCTTATTGTTTTGCAATGCAAGAGAGCAGCACAATAACCAAATGGACTCATGCAGAGTGCCAAAGATTACTTGCCAGTGGTATTGAAGCTAATGAGCTTGCTACATCAAGAATAAAAGATGCAAATTATTCTTTGCGTGCTTTGATGGAAACACTCTGTGAATACCAAAGAATTCTTGCCCCAATCCGATTTTTATCAGCGTCTCATAGTAATAGATTTGAAGAATTTGATGCTTTATATCAAGAAAGTAGGAAAAATTTGCTTGCCGTAACTTTATTGCACAAACAACAACAACGCAAAAAAGCAATACAGGCATATGATCAAGCAGTGCGAACAACAGCATGGATTACAGCTTTTGCTGTTCCTCCAAGCGTCTATTTTTTCAGGCAAACATGGTGGGCTTCGGTACCATTTTTTCTAATTAATGTTGGATTAGTAAAATATTATCGTTCACAAAGAGCACAAATGAAAGCGGTTCCTAAGCCAACTTTTTCTGATGCAGTGCGACATTCGTTTTCATACTCAAAGGGGCAAGAGCATAAAATTCTTGAAGGGCTTAAATTAACATTGGATAGACAAGAAAACGACATTAAGACTCGCTATAAAAAAGCATGCGCTACGCGGAATGTGGGTGAGATTGTTCGATTAGCTGAGTTGCAAGATAAAAATTTATTAAAAAGTCCGCCAAACCGTTAATTTCTTTAATTTGAGCGTGCGCGTCTTTGCGTATTATTTTTTCCCAAATGCCGTGTTTCAATCAAAAAAGAAGTCGCTTTCAAGCGACCCCCCCCTAATAATCTAATTATTCTCTATTATAATTATCTATATCATTTCTAAAATAACGATCGGCGAGTGAATTTCCATACAAGTAGGTTGAAAGGAATGCGGCGCTTGCCATAATAAAGGTTGCAAATTTAGGATAGTAGGAATTTGAAAAGTAGTTGTATCCAAAAAAACCACCCAAAATACCTGAACCAATCGCTGCATAAAAAGCCACATTTTTTCGAAGTTTATCGTGTCTGGTTATTTGATTAAAATATTTCTGACTTTTCTGATCTTTAAGAGTACGCTCTCTTTGCAATTCTTGCTGAAGTTTGGTTTTCTCTCTTTCAAAGGTTGCGCTCAGGAGGCTGATTTCATTCCTTACCCGAACAACTTCAGCATCAGCCTTTCTTTTTTGTTCTTGTAATCCAGCTACTTGCTGTTCTAATCGTTGTTTCTCTTTGGCAAGATAATCCAAATCCTCTTTTAACTTTTCTAGAAGAACAGAATTGGGCCTCAGATCTCTAAAGCGGTTAAAGTCGGCAATTTTTTTAGAGATAGTATTTTCCAAAGTTTCTTTGATGCGCAATAAAGTCGTTTTTTCTTTTGAGAGATGTTCAATTTGTTCTTGTGCGTTTGCTAATTGTTGTCTTGCATTCATGAGCGCTTTGGTAATCTCTGTCGGAGGCGAAGTTAAAGAAATATTTTTAATGCCCGTAATAAAGCGAGAGAACATTCCTTCTTGAGAAGATTCTGCTACCGTTTCTGCTTCAAGAGCGCCTGACGGTTTCGCTTTTAGTTCCTCTAATTGTTTGTCAGAAAGCTCATGATTGCAAAGTGGGCATGTATTCCTATTCCCTTTTTCTTTCGTGTGTATATCTACTTGTGTATTGGCATTCTTTTTAAAGCATTCAAAATGGAATGCGTGGCCGCACGGCAATTGCGAATACGGCTCTTTGCCAAATTTTTCATAGCAAATAGCGCATTCTGTTTCTTGAGTAACTTCCATTTTATAAGCAGGTAATTTAGGCTCAGGGGCCTGTTCCATAGCTCCCAAAGAAGAGAAAATAAGTGCCATACTTAAAAGGCACCCATAAAAACGAGTCATGTGAAATACCTCCAATTAATTGATCTTTCACTTATATTTTATAATAGCATATTTATAGAAATAGG
>CAYMRF010000047.1:0-10477 GCA_964392765.1 uncultured Pseudomonadota bacterium | reverse complement strand
CAACATTCAATAAGATGATCATTCACTAATCCAACCGCTTGCATATAGGCATAGATAATGGTGGATCCCACGAATGTCATACCACGTTTTTTTAAATCTTTGGATAATGCATCACTTTCGGCCGTTGTAGTTGGAAGATCAGTAAGTTTTTTAGCACGATGTTTAATAGGTTTGCCTTTCACAAAGCCCCAGAGATAGCGATCAAATGAGCCAAACTCTTTTTGTATTTCTAGAAAGACTAAAGCATTTTTGCGCGCAGCATTTATTTTTAATCGATTGCGAATAATATCGGGGTTATTGCGCAATTTTTCAAGTTCTGCATCCGTCATCGAGGCAACTTTACGTGGATCAAAGTTGTGAAACGCTTTGCGATAGCCATTGCGCTTTTTTAATACTGTTTCCCAACTCAATCCCGCTTGCGCCCCTTCAAGAATAAGCATCTCAAATAAATGCTGATCATCATGCGAGGGGATTCCCCATTCATTATCATGATATTCAGCATAAAATTCTTTGCCGGGTTGGCTGCCGAAACAGCGTATTTTTTTGTTAGTCATGTAAAATATTAGTTATGCCTTTTGAAGTAGTATTTGATCTTACCTATCGTATCCATAAGAAGTTATTCTTAGCAATTTTTCTTTTTAAAATTCCCTACATAGGTAAGGAGTTTAAACCTCATTCAATTGCTTTTCTTGGATAATACCGTCTTCTTTAACCACATGGTACGCATGTGCATGCGGGTTAGATTTTATTATTTTGAAAATTTTGTTATTAACAAAATGAACTGCTACATTATCATCAATTGCAATGCCGGCAGATATTTTATCCTCTCTCATAAATCTATGATACGCCGGTTTGCGCTCCTTTTCTTCATCATAATGAGGGCAGTTGCTTCCCTCTAAAAACCCCAATGCGTTTATTACGGTTAAATTCCCAGGGATTGAATCGGTGATGCCTTGCTCAAACCAGCAGATCGATCCGGCACTTACCCCTGCTAATACAATGCCATGTTCCCATGCTTTTCTCAGATACTGATCGATACCCCATTCTTTCCAAAGAGCGAGCATGCTTTTGGTGTTGCCGCCACCTACAAAAATAGCATCATGCTCTAGAATAAAGGATGCTAAATCTGCTGTTGGTGGTTTAAAGAGTGAAAGATGAGATGGCTTACAAGTAAGCTTAGAAAATTCTTGATAAAAATTCACAATATACGCTTGCGATTCGCCACTTGCCGTTGGTATAAAACAAATTTTGGGGTTTTTATTGTTTGTTTGATTTAGAATATATTGCTCCAGCGATATATTATCCGAAAGGGATTTGCCATTCTTATTAAAACCGCCGCCACCGATAGCAATAATCTGTCGTTTCTTATTTTCCATAATTCTCTCGATAACTTTTATCTTCTTCTAAAATAAATCTACCCAACAAGTAATGTTTGAAATCTTTCTTGCGCAAAAGCAGCGTACCATACCCCGTTCTTAATGGCCGCAATTTCAGCTCAGCAAGAAACAGCTCCATCTCTTGTTTTGCCGCTTGAAGATTTTCAATATTCTGCGCCATGAGTTCAATTTCAAGAAATATTCCTAAATCAGCAACTTCATCAACCGCGATGGTAAATGCATCATGGACATATGAAGTGCGCATTTTATCGACACGATAGTGCTCGATAAAATTATTCACTTGCAACACTGCATCAAAGTCAGCAAGAGGAGCTGGTTGCAATTTAAGGCTAGCTAAAAGATCATTAAGGCTGGAAAGATCTTTTTCTTGCAATGGCAATACAAAACTATGCTCTTCGCAATAATCTTGAATTGCCAGTTGCGGGTTATCTAAGCATGCGCGATTAAATTTGATATCAAGTTTCTTGTTATTGCGATTACGGATAAAGATCCCTCTTTGATACATGAACGCGTCGGTATTATCGTAATAGATGTCAACATCCCGCTTACTGTGCAACTGCTGCAAGGGCTCGAGAAATTTTATAAGTTGGTTGCGATCAACAACTTCGTAACGGAGTTCAATTTCGATGGTGTTCATGCATTTCCTTAAATTTTTCTACATCAGCGCTATCGGCAACTCGTGCGAATCGCGGGCGCACCGCACCTTGATATTCAACCGTCTCATCTAAAAACATCGTAATGGGCCGCACCCAAGTTTTAAAATCTCCATAAAGAGATTGGTATACCACTAATTCTTCCAAATTCTCGGTATGAACTGCAGTACCCAGAACCAAATAGTAGTTGCCTTTATAATGCTTATAGATGCCCAATTCGATCTTCTTCATAACTTTCCTCATTGCATTTAGAATAGGTTTTTGTAAATGCGTTTTTGCTCGTTTAAGATTATCAAAATTAGTAGAAAATGCTAAATGCATGCACCTTATAGTTCGTTTTTTTTAACGCTCTCAATGAAAGCATACACTTCTGGTTGTGATTTGAAAATGTAGGACTGCTTTTCTGGATATTGGCTTAAAAATTCTTGAATCTTTGCTGGATATTTCTTTTTAAAATCCCAAACCCATTTGAGAAATTTTATATATTCCCAATTAAACCGTTCAGGGCATCCCTTTGCACTGCTCGGCGTTTCTTTGCCGTAATTTTTAAAGGTGCGTTTAAAAATTCGATAAAAACAAAGGTATCGTGGTATATCTAAAAATATGACCATATCGGCTCTTTGTATCCGATATTCCATCACTCGCAAGTTAATGCCGTCAATAATCCATTCTTGCTTATCGCATATAGCGTCATGCATTTTTTTATATTCATACGGCTCAGTTCTCACCCAACGGGGTTTCCAATAATATTGATCAAGATAGTAAATCGGCAGATTGGTGATCTTATGCAATTTTTGAGAGAGTGTTGATTTGCCTGATCCGGCATTGCCAATGATGGCAATTCTTTTTATTTTTTTCATAAAGTTTTTACTTTTATTCATAAAACAGTTTTTGCTCTAATAATGCCTTATACAATGCTTGGCATCGCTGATCATATCTATCGCAATAGAGACCATGATACATATTATCGATATTATCTTTATCCATAAAGATGCTATCTATCTTGCGCTTTATAGCATTTCCTTTATTAAAAACGGTCACTTTTTGGCTTGCATTTTGCCATCTTGGACCAATAAAATGGGTCTTGCCATCATATTCAAGGGGAATGTTAAGTTCCTTTTTATCATTTCGCATTAAAAGGAATTGGCCAGCATCGCGGCCTAATCTGTGATTTTTAAAAAGGCACGTGGCATTGGAGGCAGTAAAAATATGTTCATTGCGCCAGGGAAAGGTTTGTACTTTATCCTTTTCATTATATTTAAAAAGAAAGCCATTGGACATTAAAGTTCCCTGTTCTGGAGTTAAAAGACCATACATTCTCTTGACTGTTCCGAATGGGTCAACCGTATGTCGCAATGTCCAATCTGAAACAATGAGGTTAACTTTATTTTTAAGATTAAAACCTCTTTTTGCGAGCTCTTCATCAATATTTTCAATTTTAAAAGTATTAAATTGATAGAGCGTCACATGATCTTTGTGCTCAATCCGCTCATCGCACTCGTGTCCGCCGGTGATGCTAAAAATATGAAATCGTTTTCCACTTTTTTTAAATGTCTCATTTTGTAAAATACTCAGAGCCTCTCTGCCCCATCCTCCTTGCGCGCACCCAGCATCGATAATATAAACATCTTTTTCTCGCGAATTTTTATTGGCAAGTTGTTTAAAGAGCGCTTCTTCTTCAAGGTTCATTAATCCATAACCCCAACGACCAGCATAAAGCCAGTCTTTATCACTCGCACTTTTATTGTATTCAAAGGCAACATCGGCATCTGCTTGTACTTGCGCGGGTCGATCACCCAGTGTTTTTTGATTGCGAGCAAGAGAAGCGGCAGCTAATCGGTATGCAGGATATGCAGTAAGAGGGATAAAGGGCTTTAAATATTTAGAGGCTTTTGGTGAAGAGCTCACTAATGCGCATGCTTTTGCCCAGTTTTTCCCTACTATTTCTCTTATTTTCTCCATGCCATCGCAAGTAAGAAAAGAAGCTGCAAGTAAGATGTAAGATAAAGGTAGTGCTTTTTTCATATAATCCCCCATTAATTTAATACACTTTGTCTATCTTTTAGAATATCCATAAATCTCATTAAAGCAATGGAAATCTTGGCAAAAGTTACATATAGAAATGTTTTGAGGCTTGATTGAAAGCCTATCTTTTCTCTTTAAAAATCTTGCAGGTTTGGCGATCCCTGGCCTCCTTGGAGTTTCTATTTGAAACAATGAGCGCGAATTGACGCTTTTCTTATATTTGCTAATATGAAATTATAGGGAGTTCGTTTTGCCTAAATGGAGGAAGAACAATGAATATTTTTGGTAAAAAATTAATGCTTCTCTTATTGGCAATGCTTATCATGCCAAGCAATATGAAGGCAATGCCTTCTTTATTTAACAAAGCAATAGCTTATATGAAAGGGCATCCCTACCTTTGCGTGGGGATTGCATTGGGAATAAGCGGTTTTTCGGCCTATAAATTCTATAACAAGTACAAAAGCTATTGCGAAAAAATGAAAAGAGAACGTGAAGCGCTCCGAATAGCTCGGGAGGCTGAAACGGCAACCGGAGCGTTGCAAGAGCATTTAGATGGAGAATGGCCCAGAGATATTGGGCGCCACTTAGACTGGTACATAGATCTTCTTAAAAAGGGGGCAAACCCTGATACCAAGGGAAAAAATGGTACCATTCTTACGTTAATTCCACGAATTCAATACTGGGACCGGGCAGATAACGTACGAGGTCGAGTAATGGGGCTTTGCGCACTTCTTATTGAAAAAAAAGCTGATCTAAATCTCACCGGACGCTCTGAGCAAACGCCTTTAATGCTTGCGGCTGAATTTGGCAGTATCGATATGCTGCGATTGCTCCTGAAGCATGGGGCAAATCCTAATCTCGCTCATAGAGAAACCTTAGAAACTGCTTTGATGCTTGTAATGCAAGATGTGGAACGCAAAACAATTTGTAGGCTTTCTTATTATGATGTTATTGAAGATATCGTAAAAGACTTTTTGGCTCATGGCGCTGATCCCAATATGCAAGATAGCGATGGAAATACTGCGCTTATACATGCCGTTAATTACGTTTTAAAGAATAGGGATAGAGATCATTGCGTGGGGCGAGCACTTCGTAAAACCGTTATTCTCTTGTTGAACCATGGAGCGAATGTAAATCTCAAAAATAATCGAGGCCAAACGGCTATCGATTTGGCACGCGCAAAAGGGGATCAGAAAATGCTGGATTTAATTACCGCTTATTCCAATTTTAAAGCAATTGAAAACGATCCAAAAATGTTTACTTCTTGGCTTCCTCGGGAAATAAGAGAAACGATCAGCCGGTATATTACCCAGGTATAGCGGGGAGCTTATCAAAAAGCGGGCAATTTGCTTTACAAATAGATAAAAATGCTCAATATTTGTTGTATATAGGGGCTTTTTTATATTGATATAGGTTGTATTATGAGAATTCAAATACTCGCAATTTCTCTTCTTTTTTCTTCACTGTCTCTCCATGCTGGCTGGTATGATTATTGGACCGGTTTTAAAAATTTTCTTTCTTATAAGAAAACGCTCGATTCTATGCAGCGCCAGCAGGGTAGTGCCGATTTAAAAGAGTTTGCTGCGGCCGTTAAAAAAAGTTTGGAACCAGCGATGAAGCAAGCAAGAAAAGATTCTAATGATGCGCTTGTTGCAGAAGTTAATAAACCTGAACTTTCTGATTATTTTAACCATAGCAAGCCTTCTTTAAGCACGAGCGGCATATGTAACACTACCGAAGCTGTATACTTGCTCAGTGAACTTCGTCAAAGAAAAGAGCAGATGCTGAATGCAATTGAATCTGGCGATGATGCCGAACCGGCACAATCGGAAAAGCCAAGAAAAGTCACTGATATACGTGAATTACCTCAATTGGGTAAATGCGAACATTCCAATACTATGAATAAATATTTCATTCAGTTCACTGGCAATATGACTCAGCAAGGGCGAGCGCTCTTGCGAGTATCTTTAATTGAGAGAATTCCCGGTGTTAAACGTATGCAAAATCGAGCAACGGGGCAGATAGAAGATGTTCCTTCTATCAAGAAGCGTGTTAAAACTATGGTTGTTGGCGCTGAACAGGACAACAATAGATTTGAATGGCAAAAAATCAATAACGAGCACGCACTTGCAGATTTGTTAGAATCAGAAAATGGAAATCATCGCATAAGATTTAAGGATGCGCCTGAATATCGAAAGTTTGCTCGCTGGAATTTTTCTGAGAAGAAAAAGTAAAGATCTCAAATTAGAAATACATAATCAATCTATCAAACTGCGCTTTATCAAATTTCACTGCCGCATTTTCTTGAGTGAGCGGATAATAATTGGCAGCATTAAATGGCGGGGTATTCACAACTGCCATAACTAAATCTTTTTCTGGAATGGTAAAATGAGCAATATTTGAGGGAATGATCACAACCGATCCTTTGTGCACTGCGATTTCTTGTCCACCTACCACTACTAGTCCGCTGCCTTGTAAGATGAAGTAGATCTCAGTCTCTGGATGATAATGAGGCTCAAAGAATGCCAGATTACTCATATCCGCAATGGCAAAACTTTCATTTTCTGCCACGATTGGATTAGGAATTTCATATACTAACCCGCAGCCGCATTGGTGCCCTTTGACGTTTTTGATTAATATTTGCCAATCATCGAGTGAACTTAAAAAGTTCTGCCATTTTTTTGCTATCTTTTGTATTTGTATATCGTGCGATATCTCAAGCGCTTGAATTTCTATATTCATAGTTTTACACTCATTCTTTTTGTGCAATGGTAAAGATACGATCAGTTCTGTCTTCAATAAATGGTGATCCATCAATATTGCATTGTTCAATTACTTTAAAACCATTTTTACTGAGCATTTCTTTAAGTTGTTGGGCGGTGTAAAGCTGCAAAGTTTTAGCCCATTTTGAAATTTTTGGTTTCGCGCCATCTTTCTGCACAATAGAGGTGGTATAGAAGGTTAGGATCCCATCGGTATCGATAATGCTGTATTGAATATCGCGATATTGCGTATCATCGGTGGCGGTCATCCAATCAATAGTAAGCTCAGTAATGTGTTTATCTTTTAAATAGTAATCGAGGTTGGCAATATCAAAAATATAAATCCCGCCATCTTTTAAGTTGCCTTTAATATTTTGCAGTGCCTTTTTAAAATCCGTTTTAGTCAAATGCCCTATAGAGTTGAAGATCGTGATTGCTGCATCAAATTCGCCGACCTGTACTGAGCGCATATCGCCTTTTATGAACTTGAGATCTAAATTTTCATGTTTAGCTTTTTCTTTGGCGATTTTGAGCATTTTTGCATTAATATCAGAGCCGACTACTTCAAATCCGCATTTGGTGAGCCAAAAAACTTGAGAGCCGGTTCCGCAGGTGAGATCAAGAACGGTTTTCACATGATACTTTTGAAGTATTTTTTCGAGCGTAGCATTGATCAGAGCAGAATTCGCCTCATTAAACGCATCATAGCTTTCAGCTTCTTTATTATAATAGGATGGCTTTGCAGTTTGGTGAGATAAAAGCTTCATAAGAATAAGTTCCTTATTTGTTCTTGGGATCCGATTCCTCTGCCAGCATAAATAATATCAGCACGCTTCCAGGGCTTTTGCAGGCAATAAATATCAACACTTGGAAGATAAATATTTTGCCACAGATCAAGATTTTTCTCATTCTCTCGCGAAGCAATTGCGGCAAACTCGGATTCTTGATCACTGGCAACCCAGATTTTTTTATCATAGAGTGGAGCAAGCTCAGCATTAAGTGCCGAGACTCCTTCAACAATGATGACGCCTTCAGGTTTAATTACTTTGGGTTGCGCAGATAAACCATTGGTTTGCCAATCATAGGTGAAATATGAAAATGGCTTGCCGGCAGCAAGTGCCTTAATGCCATCAATAAATTCCTGAACACGAAAATAGAAAAAAGGAAATTGCGGCTTGGCATCTTGTGGCCATTGTTTTTGAGGAATAAAGAATTCATCAAGATATATTGCTTGCGCACGAATCGCTTCTTCCAGTTTTACTGCCACCGTTGTTTTGCCCGAGTCAGGTCGTCCATCAATGCCAATCAAGATTAATCGTTTTTGAGGCAACTCTGATAATGCTTGTTCAAGCAAAGAATAACTATTGATATATAATGGCTGCTTCATGCTATTCCTGAGATACAATAACAATCCAATAAGAATTAAGAAACCTGCAACCACTATATACCAATATTTCACAAAAATTATCCTTCAACTAATTCTTTAATCTGCTGTGCAATCTCTTTAGCGCTATGCGTTGCAGAATTTACCGTAAGATCATATTTTTTATTGCCATAAACCGTAAAGTAATGGCTTCTTGCATGGCCTTTAGGCGAGGTGCCGCGAGCAGCTTCTCGCTGTTCAAGAATTTCCAGCGGAATTTCAACCGCAACATAGTAAGTTTTAATTCCTTTGAGCTTGTTTTGCAAATCATCAAACCATTCTTGTTTATAGGCAATATAATCAACAATCACATTGCACCCATTTTTTGCATACTCAGCAATTGCACTATTCATCGCATAAGCAACCTTATCTCCTTGTTCTCCAACAAACAGAGTGATTACATTGTTGCCATCTTTATCCTGCGAGGTTTCCACCCAGCGTATTGGATTGGGAGATTGCCAAAAGCTCATATTTTCAGGAGTAATAGTTGGCATGGGTGCATCAAAAAGTGAATCGATGCCTGTTTTGATCCATAAGTTAGGCATGTTAAGGTATTGAAATTCGCGTTGAATGGATGATTTACCTGAGCCGGAGGGGCCATTCAAAATGATGACCGTGCCGGATGGGGGTGATTGAGTAAAAGATTTGCTAAAAAATAAGACTGCGCCGATAAGAGCGAGCGTAATACCTGCAATAATTATATGTTTCATAAAATTCCTTTATCAAAAGACCGCTCGTGGTGAGCTTGTCGAACCATTCGAGCGATCATAAAAAATTAGCACCCTTCGACAAGCTCAGGCGAACGGGAGTTTAAATAAAATCTAGCCTTTTTCTCAGATTGGTGATTCCCAAATAGAGTGATACCGCAGAAAAAATTAAGATCGCCAGCAAGCACAGCCAAAAGTTGATAAAACCTTCTTGCCCTAATAATGCCACACGAACTGCTTCGGTGATATAGATCATCGGGTTGATCAAATTTACCAGTGCAAATGAAGGAATAGTTTTATAGCTTGCTATCCAAGAAAATTGAAAGCCGCCCAAAAACCACATGGGGAAAATAAAACGCATCCACACTTGGCCCATTTTAGCCATGTTGGGCACTCTATTGGCAATCCACAATGCAAAACTTGCATAAAACAGGTTTATAGCAAAAATTGCCAAAATAAGCTTAGGATAATCTATACTGGTTAAATCAAATTGATTCCACAAGCATAATTTGCCCAGGGGGAGCATAAGCAACGCTAAAAGAGTATAGATAATAAAATAATATGCGGTCTTGCTCAGCAATGCCAGCCATGATGGGATGGCAAGTGTGAAGTTATAGCTTATCACTCGATCTCCTTCAAAATCAGAAACAAGATCAACCACATTGCTATTGCCCATTTCAAAAAGACCAGCTGCGGCAATGATCGCGCCTAATTGAAAGACACCAAAATCAACGGCAAGTCCAAAAAAGGGCATTATGTACGCAGTAACCAGCGTGGTGAGCACCACCCAAACTGAAAGATCTATAAATTTATCCATAAACATCTGTTTAAAGATAATTAGATCGATTGTAACAAGGTTTTTGCAGACATTAAAATATGATATTTTTTGCATGATGTTTATTCCTTATTTTCATTCATTAATTCAATAAACACATCTTCAAGATTCTTCTGTTTAAAATCGGCTATCAATTTATCAGGAGTATCGATAAGTTTAATAAGCCCTTGATCCAGGATCACCACACGATCAGAAAGCTTTTCAGCCTCATCAAGATAATGGGTGGTGAGCAAGACGGTGATACCATCTTTTTTAAGCTCTCTGATCGCGTCCCATAAACTGCGTCTGATGTGAGGATCAAGGCCTACCGTTGGCTCATCAAGAATAATAAATTCCGGGTTATGAATCAGACTGCGCGCGATCATAAAGCGTTGTTTATAGCCGCCAGAAAGAACCTCAGCTTTTTGAGCGAGATAACTTTCTAAGCCAAATTGCTTTGCAAGTACAATAATGCGATCTTTAATCTGATCATCTTGTATTCCATACAATCTTCCAGCAAAGAGTAAGTTTTGCTCGAGCGTGAGATGGGGATTGAGATTTGGCTTTTGGGGGCAATATCCTAATCGCATGCGAAAAGCGGGTAGATCATGATAGATAGAGCTGTTTTGATAGAGAATATCGCCACTAGTTGCAGGATGGAGCGTTGCAATAATTGATGAAAGGGTGGATTTACCC
>CAYMRF010000046.1:0-10886 GCA_964392765.1 uncultured Pseudomonadota bacterium | reverse complement strand
AAAGTTATTTAGAAACAGCGTAAGTTGCGCGCAGTAGCTTGCCGAGCCTGAAGGCCCGGATAAGCGTAGGCGGGCTCAACATACTAGCTATATTTATGCATCACGTTTATATAATACGTTCTATCGCTCATCCTAATCAAACCTATATTGGTTATACAAAAGATCTTTCTAAAAGAATGCTTGAACATAATAATGGTAGTACTTTTCATACGGCAAAATATAAGCCGTGGGAACTGATTATTGTAATATCGTTTATTGATGAGTTTAATGCGCACAGTTTTGAGAAATACCTAAAATCAGGAAATGGGCGAGTGTTTATAGCCAAAAGACTAATGCAATTATAACTTACGCCTCTTCGAGGCTACAGTTGACAGTTCATTCAAATGACTTAACTTGATCTTAATAAAAAAGCCCTCGCAAAAACGAGGGCTTTTCTATTTTAAACTAACTATTTTACGATATTGCTACCGGAATATTAGCGCTGAATTCAGAGGTATCGCTCAGGGTGCCATCGCAGAATACTAAAGTAGCGGTCGCGCTTATAAAAGGATCGGTATTCTGAGTTGGCGGCAATAGCGTCTCAACAAACACAACCAATCCGTTACAATCGGTGGTTACTATCGCTTGGCCTAAGAAATCGCACCCTTGAGTGGGGGTAGCGCTTGGATTGCCAAAGAATTGGATAATATAGGTAGCGCCTCTTCTAATAGTGGCAAGGGTACCTTCAACTCTGATTACACCATTAATGTTGGTTGCTGAGGTTAAAACTGGAGCAGGTTGCAGACGGTTTGGCCCTTGGAGAATGCAAGTGGGTATGCAGCCCTGGGCTAACGATGCGACCATGATCGCATTCATAATTACTATTTTTCTGATCATAAATTTCTCCTATTTTGATAGCGGGAGCTTTAAAGCTCCCGCTCATCTAATGGTAATTATTCGGTTACCAGAGCGATACCTCTGCTGGTGTTATTACATATTGAGTTAGAAAGTATGGAATTATTAACCGCATTAACTCCTGTACCGCCCGCTTGAGCCACTTCAACACCAAAGCCACTATTGGTTTGAATAATGTTGCCGAGTGTTGGAGGGGTAGTAGTCGCTGCGCTGCCATAGAGGCCGCCAACTAAGTTATCGGATGAGTTAGTTAAAGTGATACCATTGCCACCATTGCCGGTGATAAAGTTAGCTTGAATGGTGTTTGCATTTGAGCCGGTTGCGCTAATACCTTCATCGCCATTGCCAGAAATTCTGTTGCTAATTCCTAGAGGTCCGAGATTGGTTGCTCCTTGGGCATTTGTGCCACCCATTAATCTCAGATCGCCGGCACTCCTAAAGCCGCCAATCCAGTTATGCGATGAGTTTGGATCGAGTGCAATGCCGTCAAGCGCATTATTAATAATGGTATTACCAATAATAGTCTCTTCTTGTGTATAAGAAACTATCTCAATTCCATTACCGCCATTATTAGCAATAAGGTTTCCATCGCCGGTACGATTTCTACCAATCATATCGCCAAATGCAGGAACGCCACTCGCAACTACGGTGCCCAGTTGAATACCATTTGCCCCGTTTGGAATTGGTGTGGTGCCATTATCCGCAACTCCGATGAAGTTTCCATTAATAATAGTATTTTTTGCTTTACCAATTCTAATACCATTGCGGCCGTTTCCTGATATGGTATTGAATCCAATAAAGCTATTAATGGTATATTTCATCCAAATGCCATCCAGGCTGTTTGGAATTGCAGCAGTTCCAGCAGCATTTAATCCAATGAAATTGAACGTAATTTGTGAATTAAAAAGAGGCAATCTTCCGGTGCTATTTTCACCCATCACAACGCCATAGGTATTACCGCTTATCACGTTACTATTGATTACGGAGTTAATTGGTAGTTCTGCAAAATCAATGCTGCCTCTTCCGCCGCGAAGAAATGCAACTCCGATGCCATTGCCGGTAATTGCTGCAGTTCCTGCAACATTTAATCCTACATAGTTTTGTTGGATTATATTTGTTGCCACTATCAGATCTACGACTATGTTCGCGGCTCTATGACCAGATATTACGTTTCCATTAACTAAATGGCTTGGCCCACCAATGAGTGTGTTTCCACCATTTAATCCTGTTTGAATAAGGACTACGCCTTGATGAGAATCTGGCATTAATACCGCAGCTCCCGTTCTATTAAGACCAACAGTGTTTTGTTGAACAACCGTTCTGCTGCCTTGTATTCTCAGAACTCCGTTAATGCGAGATATCTCATCGCTTCCTCCCAGATAATGGCCAGAAAGCAAATTGCGTGCTGCAGGAGTTGTTCCTCCAATAAGATTATCATCGCCAAAAACGTTAATCGCCGTGGCATTTGGACCAGAATTAAATCCGGTGGTATCAGCACCAACAAAGTTACCTTCAATAATATTATTATTACTTAAAATTCTAATACCTGCGCCGTATACGGTGCCCGGAAAAAGAACTGTCGCAAAATTAGTAATAGATAATCCGCGAATTGTTGATCCGCTTGATCCGGCACCAAGTATAAGACCATCAACAACTGGTGATCCTACTCCAGCGCCAGGACCTTGTAGTTGTACCGTGATTACGGCGGTATTAGGGGCAGTAATTGGATTTACATTAGGAGTTGCTCCACCCGGACTTCCTGCATATCCATCAATAACTAACGGATTGGTAATAATAGGAAGGGTTGTTGCGGGTGTGATTAAAAAAGGCGCAGAAAAGGTAATAGTATTAGTGAATCCAACGTTAGCGTTGGTGGCATTAATTCCATCGCGCAAAGAGCCAGCTCCCGCATCGGCATTAGTTGTTACGATATAGTTTAATGGAGGAGCAAAAATTTTTGCGCACTGAATTCCGCTGAGTAAAAGCACGCATAAAAGAGCGTGCTTGCTCATGCTTTTATGTAATCTATGTGTAATCATTAGTTTTTCCTTTTTTTACTAATTTTGGCGCCAGCCAGCAAGACTGGCGCACTCGAGATTTTTAAATTAAGGTGCTAACAATTGTGCAACTACCACTTGTTCAAGAGAATTGATTGCACGTTCTTGGATTGTCCACATAGTCATATTATCAAGTGGATCAAGACTGGTACTTGAATAGCTTCCCCAACGTTGGCCGCCGGGAGGAGTTTCAAAACCACCATCTCCGAGCATTCTGCTATATTGCCCGCCGCCTGCTGCGTAAATATTTGGTGGAACTGTTCCAATTCGTAAAATTCCCAATGGATCTCCTGCAAGACGACCTACAAATCCTGCATTTGCAGAAAATAAATTACTTGAAACCGTAAAGCCAATTACTAAATCGCCGCGTTGATTCACCATTAATGATGGCATGTTATACCACAATGGATTGGTAACCGCGTTATCAAACAATGTTCCTGCTTGTACGAGGGTTGGCTGGGTGGTTGCAGTTTCGGTTCCTCCACCAGAAAGATTAATTTGATACCAACGAATCGCTGAGCGCGCATTTACGTCTGCTGGATTTAAAACTACCGCTCCTGCTGAGTTTACTTTAATTACCTGCGCTGCATATAATTGTCCATTGCGAATCACTGGACTGTGAATGCGATCGTCGCTTAATTCTAAAGTTCCCAGTGATCCAAAAAGATTGCCTGCAAATGGCACCTGCGCAAGCGCGCTTGAGCTGGTAGCCGGAACATTAAGATCAATTAAAGGAGACAATGTTGGGCTTGTGCTACCGGGATTAACTACGCGATAAATATTTAATAATCCATAAAGTAAAGGATCTGTGCTTATGAAATAGCCAAACTGCGGATTTGCATCAAAGTTGTAAGGTGCGGTGAGGCGCGCTGAAGATATGCGATATGGATATTCGCTGCCAACAAATCCTACTACATCTCTAAAAACGGTGATAAATGCAGGTCCAGGATTTAAGAGCGAGGATTTTTGGATTACAAAAGCAGAGGTACTGAGATAGTTAGAATCAACATCAAAGATACTAAACCCTAAATACACAGCATTTCTATCAACTCCCATTGAAAGAAAATCGAAAAAGGTATTTTGATCGCCTGCGCATCCATTGGAATCCGGTACTATGGTTGAATTATAAATGTGTACTACGGTCCACGCAGTTGCATTAGTAATGATTGGGCCATCGCTTACCGCAATAGTAAATCCACCGTTAACAATATTGCCAAGACCATCGTAATTTAATCCGGCATAAAACCAACGATTCGTATCACGATCAAAGTAAATTTGAGTATCAAAAATATTGGCAATGCTATTTAAATCGCCATCGAGATTTACAAATGAACTGGGTTGAACGTCTAAAACGTTATCGCGAGTTCCTGCTCGAGTAAACGAGGTTACGCCTACATTTAAAGCAGTGATAATTTGACTCGGCCCCACGCTTGCCATTGCTCCCGGAGGAGTTCCTACAAAGCTAGGATTAGTGCTTTGGTCACCAGCAACAAAAACAGTCCCTACGGTTTGAGGAACGGCCACAAGTGGATTTGAAGCTGCAGGATTCGGAAAAAAAGATCCCGGAAGTGCAGCAGGATTTTGAGTAGGTACAATGCCAGACGGTGCTGGTGGAGGTGGAGGTGGGCAAGGAGGTAACAGTCTTGCCTGTAACACATCTCTACATTCACGGCTTAAAAAATCAATTGAATGTGATTTGTTTTTTTCTAATTGATACGTTTGCCCTTTAATGTGGTTTTCTTCTGAGTTTCCCAAGCATGCCAAAGGTAATGCAATTAAAGCAAGGAGCGATAATCGCATATAAGGTATTAGGGTCATTAGATAGTCTCCTTTTTTGAAGAATATGATTGTTTTTAAGTGACTTTATTACCATAGAAAAAATTTAAGAGCATTGTCAAAAGTATCACGATTTCTATCACTTGATTTTATATTTTCTTTATGCGTAGACTAACCCTATATTCCGAAGAAAAACTTTAAAGGGAGAATGTATGAAATTGTTCATGAGAATTTTTATTCTTGCATTATTTTGCTTAACAAGCGGAGCGATGACGCGAGAATCATATCAGCAAGCGCCGTATCAATATGATAAATGCTGCCGTCCAGTATATGAGTGTGGATGCAATCCATTATATTGCGGAACCTATAGTGGTCAATTACACGCGGGTGTTGCGCCTATTATATGGACAAAACGTGGCGAAGTAGATTTGCTTTCATGCTCAACAAGCACGGAAAATCCCGTGTTTCAATTAGCTGAACATTTTCCCAAATTTAAAACGCTGTATAAATTGCCATGGACTTTTGGCGGAATATTTGCATATTCATGGACGGATAATTTTGAAGTTTATTTAGAATTTAATTACTTACAAGCTACTCCAAAACGTAAAGATAATATCCCTTTTGCGTTCATATTTCCTAATCTCACTCCACAACAAGAGTTATTAGTAAGATTGGGCAAATACAATTTAATTGATGCATATATTGGCTGGCGCTATTATACCAATCGCTTTTGCAATTGGATCTCATACTTTACGGGCTTAAAAGTGGGCGTTACTATGCACCGTAGTTCAAATGGATTATTGAGTGTGAATGGTCAATCAGTAGTTCTGGTTCCTGCTACTAATAATAATTGTACTTCATCAAATACCAGCTCAAACAACCATTTCTTTAAGAAAAACACCGTAATAACCGGTGGCTTTAACCTGGGTGTGGATATCTGTTTCTGCGGCGGTTGGTCTTTTGTTATCACCGGTGAAGTAGTGGCATCATGCGCTCCACGCCTTCCAAGACCAGCAGTGTTTACTCCACCATTACCAGCTCCAGCTTCTCCATTTACTAATATTATCTTTACCGGACTTGGCACTGAATTTAGATTCCCGGTTACTTTTGGTATTAAGAAAGCATTCTAATTTTTTGATTTAAGATTTGAGGGCGTTAGCAGAAAATGTTAACGCCTTTTTTTGTTTAAAAGCGGTTGACTGGCGAAGCATGAGTCGCGCAATACTATAAATATCAAATATTAATAGCTCTAAAATAATTATCCGAGAAATTATATGAAAAATTTAATTGAACGAATTGTTATTGATCCAGATGTGATGGTTGGCAAACCGATTATTAAAGGTACCCGAATAACCGTTGAACTTATTATTGATTTACTTTCACAGGGCATGACGGTTCCTGAAATCTTGGAAGATTATCCACATTTGAAATCTGAAGATATCTATGCCTGTTTAGCTTTCTAAAATTACCATAGCCGTAGCGATAGTTTTTGTATGCGTGAGCGAAAGCCAGGCTTTGCAATTTTCTAGGTTAATCAATTTTTCATTAAGAAAAATTATTGGTTTGCCATGAGGATCTTTTTTGATGCTGACCGCTTTGCATAAGCGTAAAAACGATATTGGCTGCGGCAACGCTTTGAATAATGCTTCACGTGCAGCAAATCGCACGGCAAATCGCTCAGCACTTTTTATTGGATTTGCACGGCAATAATCGATTTCTTCTTGCGAAAATATGCGCAATAATTGTGCATCAGAATAGGTATGCCATTCTTTAAAACGGTCTATTTCTATTGAATCTATTCCGATGCCGATGATCATTGTCTATGTTTCTCAAGACTCTGATCAAGTGATCGATACATGATCGCTTCTTGAATATGAGGCACATCAATGATCTCGCATTGCTCAATATCAGCAATCGTGCGCGCAACGCGCAAAATTTTATGATATCCGCGCATACTCAAATGCAACACTTCAAACGTCTTTTTCATAATTGCTTCCGCATCTGGCGTGAGTATGCAATGTTTTTCCACCAAATCAGAGCTCATATACGCATTCCATTGATGATTATTGCCAAATCTTTTCAATTGAGCATCGAGCGCATGCTGCACGCCAATAAAAAGATCTTTGGAACTTTGTGAAATGCCTGATTTAGATTTAATAGCATCATATTCAATTGATTGCACGTTAATTTGCAGATCAATACGATCGAGTAATGGGCCTGATAATTTTTCTAAATACTTAGCAACCGATTGCGAGCTGCAATGGCATTTTCTTTTTTTGTCGCCTAAAAAACCGCAGGGGCATGGATTAAGGGCCGCGACTAATAAAAAGGTTGCGGGAAAAGTTATTGAATGCAATGCACGCGCAATGTGAACCTCTTTATTTTCCAGTGGTTGGCGCAAAACTTCTAGGGTGTGCCGTTTGAATTCAGTTAACTCATCTAAAAATAATATGCCATGATGCGCTAAACTAATTTCGCCCGGTTGCGGGTATGATCCACCGCCAACTAATCCTGCTTGAGAAATAGTGTGATGTGGGCCGCGAAATGGGCGCTGTAAAATAAGCGGTTGATTACCAAGTTTGCCGCTAATTGAATAAATTTTGCTCGTTTCAAGCACTTCATTAAAGCTCATGTTTGGCATGATAGATGGCAATCTGCGTGCAAGCATGGTTTTACCCGCGCCCGGAGGACCAACAAATAAAATATTGTGCCTTCCTGCTGCAGAAAGTTGTAACGCGCGCTTGGCAAATGATTGCCCTTTTACTTGTTCAAAATCGAGCGTTTTATCTTCTACGGTGTTGAGTTGCTGATTAAATGAGTTTACCGTCGGCGTAATTGCTAATTCACCACGCAAGTATGCAATAAGCTCAGTAATGTGCTCAACGCCAATAACTTCTAGACCAGAAATTAATGCTGCCTCATGAGCGTTTGCTTTGGGGACGATAATGCGTTTCTTTTTCAATTTAGCCGTATCATAGGCAATTGCTAATGCGCCCTTAACAAAGCGAATTCCGCCATCAAGAGAAAGCTCGCCTATGAATAATGTTTCATGTAAAAAATCTGATTTAATAGTAAGAAATTCAGCTGCGGTTAAAATGCCAACGGCGATGGGAAGATCAAACAGTGTGCCTTCCTTTTTTAAATCTGCGGGGGCTAAATTAACGGTTATCTTTTTTGAAGGAAGTTGAAAGCCGCTATTTTTTAATGAAGTGAGAATTCGTTTGCTACTTTCTTTAACTGCAGTATCGGGCAAGCCAACGATGAAAAAGTTAACCAGACCAAAGGAAATATCTACCTCTACTTCGATCAGATGGGCATCAATACCAATAGTTGTCGCGGAGAAAATTTTTGCATGCATAAATTAGATATTTCCAGAAAGAAATGAATTTGAAAATTTGTAAATGTATTATGGGATAGTTATACCAGATATTATTAAGATGTAAATGCTGCTGGCCAGTTTCATGTTTTTTTTCTAAGCTAAAAGCCTACAAGAGCCACTTGTGGCAAATTCCATCACTGCAAGGAAAATCGCATGAGAGTATTATTATTAAGTTTATTATTGATTCCCCATTTTGCATCTGCATGGCACGTGTTGCCGATGGCAGAGCCTAATCGTGATGCTTCTAAAACTTTTTCTTTTCCTGTGCATTCTCATCTGAACTCTTCGGAAGGTTTAATAGTAGGCGCTGCAAAGCAAAATGCGGCTCAAGGATATTCACTATGCTTTTTTGACTATGCTGAGAATTTTTTTAGACCCTGCGCGCATGAGAAAGTAACGTTCAATGGTACGCCCAAACAAGAAAATCCATTGTTTAATAATGGAATTCCTCTTTTGGCCATGATGGATGAGCGTACGATGGCATTTGGACTTCAATCTGATTTAAAAAGAGTTTTTGTTACTGCTTTGCCCGGGTGCACCGATGTTCTTTCAAGCGGTGTTATCAAAGATGTAAATGGCAAAGAGATAGAAACGGATATTGTGGTGCTCACGGGAGGCAATAATTATGCCTACGCTGCTTTTAAAGATAGCATTGCCGTAATCGGAGTTCGGGCAGAAAGCAAAGAGGTTCCGCTCTCCGATGAGGAGCTTGAAGCAATTAAAAGAGAAGTTCAAGAGAGTGGTGATCAACAACTCATAGAACAATATTCTAAAGAAATAACCACCAAAGATGGCAAGCATTCCAGAAAAGTTTTGGAAAAACGTCTTGAGCAGATAGCTGTTGCTTGCGTGCCTGCTGGTCTTGAAATTGCTGATATGCATTGGTGCCTCAACGTGAGCCGTCTCTATATTGCCGCGCAAGATAAAATTTTCGTGGCGCACATGCAAGGTTCTCAGTTGCAATTAGTTCCTTTAATAAGCGAGCAGCTTCTTTCTAAAGAATTTAATATTGGCTCAATTAATAAAATTCGTAGCATGTTTACTACCACTTTTTTAGATTATCTGATCATACAAAGCTGCAATGGCATTTACGCCGTGCCGTTACTGAATTTTAATGGCATTCATGAACAACTTCTGCAATCGCACGGAACTATTGCTTCTGATGGCGTAAAGCCATTCGTAGCTTTTTCTACCACTGATCGTGCGCAACTTTTTAAGGGAAGGCATTTTGCAACGCAGCCACAATTTACCCAAGAAATGATTGGCAGTAAAAGCCCTCAAGCAATGGTGGGCGCGGGTATTTTAGCTGCAGGACCTATCGAAGATATTTTAGTGAAAGATGACGCGATCTATGCGGCGGTTAATAATCCGCATGCAGGGCATAAAGCGGGCATCTATTATTCTCAAGCAATTTTTGGCCAAGAGGGCGCAATTGTTGCATGGACTGCATGGCAACCGAAAGTGCTTACCCACGATGAAAAAATTTTTGGCATGGCCATTTCCGCTCCTCAAGGAGCAATTGTGGTGGCTACCGGCGACTCTTTGCAATCAGTGCAAACCATTAAGCGCAGTGTTTGGAATGATGCGCAAAAAGATGATTTTACTGAGTTAGCTTTGTTGGTTGAGCGGCATTTACCTCAATCAAGAGGTGGTGTTCAAGGTATCTTTGATTGTGAAAATTATATTGGCGTTTTGGGATTAGAAGTAGCAATTCTTTTTGATTCTTCAACTAATACCGGAATGGTATTCGAAGATGCAGCGGTCAAAGAGTTGGGTGCATTAGTTGCGGGACAACTGGTGGAAATAGATCATCAAAAATTATTGGTGCTGGGCGGACTTAATGGGGTTGCTGCGCTTGATTTAAATAATGCTCACCTCGGGTTTAAGAAAATTGGTAATTACCAATTTGTGCGTAAAATTATAGCCGATGAAGATTTTCTATATATTCTGGCCGATCGCTCATTTGAGCGTATTAAGATCAATGATTTAATGATGGATGGTAAACCCGCCGTCCTGGCCAATTCGCTAGAAATTACCGGTGCCGGAGATTATGGTATTTTCCTTGATTGTGCCGTGAGCCACAAATGTGCACTCATTGCTCATAGCGCGGGATTGCATCGTGTAGGAAATGGCAAAGATATTCGCACTGACTCTTGCGCAACTTTAAATTGGACGCGTTTAGCAATTCCCGATTGCAGCGGCCCGGTAATCTCATTGGTCCCAATAAGTGTGAGTGGCAAAGCGTGCGATTGGGCGCGCGCTGCCGGGCAGTTTTATATTATATCTGGTTCGATTGCGCATAATAATGCACGATTAAATCGTTTTGCGGTTGAATCATTGGTAGATAAAGAAATAAGCGATTCAACACTTGTGCCATTGCACGATCTTACTAGTAAAGATCATATTTCCAGCTTCGTAGAAATTGGTAATTTTACGCCACATTTTGCAACCGATGGAACTTTGTTTTTAACTACCGGAATGCAACGCAAAAAGAAATCTCAATATCCAGTATTGATACATAGTTTTAAAAAAGGCAAAAGTGTGATGCCACTTTCTTTAGATGCAAATGCATCCATTAATTGTTTGGTGCGCCATACGAGATCAGGCAATTGGATAATTGGCGGTGATTTTGGATTGATAGTAAATGAATAATGCCGATTTAGGAAAACATATGTTAGTGAGAAGACAAAAAAAAAATTGGCTTAAATGTAGATTCCGGCCCGTTCGTTTCGATGGAGCGAAGCGAATGGAGAAAGAGGGCCGAAAAAAGACCTCTCCAT
>CAYMRF010000045.1:0-11314 GCA_964392765.1 uncultured Pseudomonadota bacterium | reverse complement strand
ATACTTAATAACGCTGCTATTGCTACTATTTTCTTCATAATAAAATCTCCTTTGAAGGGTTAAACATATACTACTCTAATACTAATGGTAACAAATTTAGGTTTTCAAAATCAATAGATTTATCGTATAAAAACTCAGGTGCTTTTCACCCAGAAATAAGACCAAAAGGGGCAATTAAAAGTTAAAATATTGACGGATGAGGAGCAACTTTTGCACTTGGTGCCCTTTTTGGACTATAATTAAGAGACTACAATTATCATAAAACGCAGAGACAGGGGGATTTGTAATGCGGTTAGGGATAGTATCGATTCTATTGTTGGTAATAGGCGGTAGCATGAATCACATTAATTCAAAAGAGATTCAATACTTGTTTTCGCATGGGCTTGCCGATTCTCATAAGCAAGCATTTATGTATGCGCCATCGGCGGTGAAACCAAAGCCCTATATTATTAAAGATCCTATTATAACGTTTGATTATCCAGACGTGAGTTCCACCATATTTAGGGTAAATCGGTTTAAGACCAGCTTGGCCCAAGATAATGAAATTGCATGCTTGGCGCAGCATTATTTTTCTCAAGCCAATCAGGGCCCTTCTATATTAGTGGGTGTTTCGCGTGGCGCATCTGCGTTAATTAATTTTATGGGATTATACAATCCAATTAATGTCTGTGCATTAGTGCTGGAGTCACCGTTTGATGCCGTGGAAAGTATTGTGAGTAAAATTGCTCATGAGACCAAATTTGGCTGTTTGCCCGGCGCAAAAAAGTATGGGACGAGCTTAGTGAGCTTCATTTTCTGCCAATATAAACCCAATGGCATTAAGCCGATTGATCAAACAAGCGCGATCCGAAAAGATTTGCCGATTTTGCTGGTATGTTCATTGGAAGATAGACTTGTTCCCGTGTGGTCTACCATTAATCTCTACATCGCCTTACGAGAATCCGGGCACGATAATACCTATTTGCTCATTTTACCCGAAGGCAAACATGCCAGACTGATTAATAATCAACGATTTGGCTCATTATATCAGCAAATAACTCACGCATTCTATAGCAAATTTGGTCTTCCTCATGATGAACATTTAGCACAATTAGGAACTCCCATCCTTGCTAAACTTTGCCAACCTGATTCAAAAAACTTGCATCAATTCTATCCTCATTACGCGCAGCACAAACGTCCACATCAAAATACCGTGCTGAGTAAGAATGAAAGCGTGCGAAATATTAAAACATTGTATGAAAATCGGACAAAAAACAATACAAAAAAGACATAATTTAACCTTATTTTGAATGTTTGCAAAAAAATTAATCTAATTTATGCAAATGCGCTTTGTCACGATAAAATTGATGCATTTTTTTGCGCAATCATGATATTAAAATGTGCAAAAAAATCACTTTTGAAAAAAAATAGATTCACAAACTATTGATTTTGCAAACGGTAATTAGTTAAAGTGAAATTAGTGTAATAGATGGTTGTTACCCTAAAAAGAGGAGAAAGACAATGGCAACCAAAAGAAAAACAGCTAAGAAAGCTGTAAAAAGAGCGGTGAAAAGAGCCGGCGCTAAAAAAGCAGTTAAAAGAACTGCAAAACGTAAAGTCGCTAAAAGAGCGGTTGCACGTAAAGCTGTAAAAAGAAAAGCGGTAAAACGCGCAGTAGCTAAAAAAGCTGCTAAGCGTAAAGCTGGCTTTAGCTTTTGGGCTTAATCTCGTTGAAAATAATGAGGTCCTGGTGAATAACTTTGGGCCTCATTCTTTTTCTCCCCAAGAATTCTTTCGCATCTCATCTTCATAAAATAAATAGAGCCCTACAATCGTAATAGCCAATGAGACAAAAAATGGCATCGTAAGCGGCTCAGAAAGAAAGATCCATCCAAAAATGCTCGCAAAAAATGGTGTTATAAAACCGGCAAATGCAAGCAAAGTAGCAGAATACCGGCGCAATAAACTGCCATATAAGTTATAGCCGATAATATTGGCAATTATTATCAAGGCGATAAGGCATCCTAATCCGATAATAACAGTTGTGGTAGATGATCCTAAAATGGGAATAAGGTATTTTCCCAACATATCCGCCGGATATTGTTGCCATATAAAAGGGTTAAATCCTTCAAATTTAAACGCAGTAATCAACGCAGCAACCCCACCCCCTGCCATACCAATTCCGTTTACCATAATGGGATTATACCCCTTTTGCCCTACTAAATTCCCCATTACAATCCAGCCATAGGCCGAACATGCAACCGCAAAGAGCAAAACAAGCTCAGGAAATGATAAAAATCCCAGACTGGTGAAGATGTCCTCAAGTGCTGAATGGGCAACCAGAATTGGCAGCATTGCCGCAAATCCAATGGCTAATCCAATCCATTTTTGAAGTGAAAGCTTTTGATTGAAAAGTAGGTACATTAATAAGGCGGTGATAAAAGGGGATAAATTATACAATAAGCAGGTTTTTGCTGAAGTGAGATATTGCAATGCCCAGAATTCAAAAACGTAGGCACAGTAGATATGAAAGATGATAATCTGCGCGAATTGCCCGCGATTAGCAGATATAGATCGCCAATCCTCTCTTTTAAACCAATAAAGATAGCCTAGTAATGCACCGCCGGCGATTATCATGCGTAAGCCGATAAAATAGATAGGATGCATGTAAGAGACTGCTGTTTTTGCCAGGGTAAAGGTGCTGGCCATCAAGAAGTAAAGAAGGAATATGAGCCACATAGAAGATCGCTAGGTTTAATGGTTTTTTAACATTAAACCTAGCTTAACAAAGTTTTATTGAAGTCCAAAGTGCTGCATGCGTAATACTATATTAAATCTCGAGGTCAGTAAAAGTTGAAGGAATCCTATCTTGACCGGTAAATTCTATAGACACAGCATTATCTTCTGGATTTATTGTAATTTCAGCTTTTTCATAGGGATGTTGATTCATAAGAGGAAGCGCCATATCATAACCATTAATTAGTTCGCCTTGAGCATCCACACGAATAAGCTTGATTCGTCTATTGTCATTATACCAACCAACTCCTATTTTAGTGTTATTGTGCGGATCATTCTTTTGTGCAAGATATTTGCCATCAAACACTTCGAAGTGCCTTTCAACTGGATCCTGATTTACTCGTGGTTCTTTGTTCATTGATACTATTGATAGCGTGGTAAAAGATGCCAATAATGCTATTAATACTCTCTTATTCATACTTACTCCTGGGTAATAGGGCTTTTCCAGCAAAACCAGATAGCTGTTTCTACTATTAGTTTACCAGAGCAAAACAAGAGAAAACAACGGTTTTATAAGGCTTTTTTGGCTCTTTTACACCTTGGCGTGAAACGCTCTCATGATTCCAACGATATCTTTAAGCTTAAATTTCTTCTGATTAAACAAAAGATAAGTGGATGCAAGCTGCGGATCGAACTTTTTCCAGTAGCGCAGGCGATCTTGCATCTTGCAAATACGGGCTACCACTTTATACACGCTGCGAATCATCAGGGTATTTAATTTGCCAAATCCTTCTATAGTTCCTAACTTTTTCATGGGAACCACGCCAGTTGAAAAAAATTGACATCCTTCTGCACGCAATGCATCCATGGTGGCAAGCAAAATGATTTCAGAAATATAATGTTCAGCTTTTTGCGTAGTAATTAATAAGTTAATTACCCATCCTTTATGCGCATCAAGCCGCGTGATCATGAGCGCTCCTAGAATATCTCCATTTTTGTCTTGCGCATAGAAATAGCGCTTATTTTCACGACTAGCAAACATATCAATCTGTACCAGATACATTTGCATGCCTTTGCGGCCCTTGAGCCATTGATCAGCAATTAATTTGATTTTATCTTCAATGGCAGGATCATGCCCATTATATTCTTTTACACTTACGCCATCGGTAGAAGCACGCTTACATTTGCGTCGCAATAAGTTAGCATAATTGCCCGTTCTTTGACGCGGATCTTGTTGCGGGTTCAGCACGAGTTCTGGGCCCATTTCCACCATCTTCCAGGATTGCTGCTGCTTGAGAACATTTTTAAACTGATCTGAGATAATGGCATAAACCACTTTTTTATTTTGCAGTGCACAAAAATCATGAAATGCCTGTGCCAATCCGGGCATATCTTTAGGATCGCATAACGGATCACCAAATACCACGGCACAATTGAGTTCGTCTCGATAGCCTATAACGCCATCAATTGAATCGGCTTTGAAAATTTTGCAACTTGGATCAAGCAATGCAATAGAAGCTGCATTACCCCATTTTTTAATATAATCGGCTTTAATCTGATCGTTAATAATTTGATTCACTGGTCCCCTCCTAAAAAAATCCCTATTAGGAAGTTTAGCGAGAACAGTGCCCAAAATAATAGATTTTAATCTTTTTCATCAACCTGAAGTTGTTCATCCACAATGCGAATACGCTCAATTTTCAGCGCTTTACCCGTTGCAGTATCAACTTCAATCCAAACGCCATTAAGTAATAGCGGCCCTTCGGTCTCAACGCTAAAGCGAACCGGCATTTGCGTGATAAAATGATGAATAATAGAATCGAGCTTCATGCCCAGGCTAGAATCAAGCGCGCCACACATGCCTAAATCGGTGATAAATGCGGTGCCCTGAGGCAACACGCGTTCATCCGCGGTTTGCACATGAGTATGGGTACCCACCAGCGCACTCACACGCCCATCAAGATAATAGGCTAATGCTGCTTTTTCTGCAGTAGTCTCTGCATGAAAATCTACTAAAATGGTTTTAGTTTTATCGCGCAAATAAGTAAGAATAGAATCAACCGTCTTAAACGGGCAATCCAGATGTTCTTTCATAAACACTCTGCCTTGCACGTTGACAACGGCAATGGATTGACCTTTTACATCCAAAATGCGAACACCAACCCCTGGGCATGCCGAAGGAAAATTTGCCGGACGCAAAAGATCTTGATTAGCTTCCAGATACGGAACAATATCTTTTTTATCCCAGATATGATTGCCTGAAGTAACCAGATCAATTTTAAGATGTTTAAATGCCTCCATAATGCGTTGGGTGATCCCGCGGCCATCAGCAGCGTTTTCACCGTTCACAATGGTAGCATCAATCTGATACTGCTCACGAATACGATTAAGATGTTTTTGGACCATGGCGCGCCCAGGCGCGCCAACTACATCACCAATAAATAAAATTCTTAAAATCATTAATATAATCAAGCCTTCGCTCGTATGGTTCGACAAGCTCACCACGAGCGGTTTATAAATTATAAAGAGCCCGTTCGTCCTGAGCGTGTCGAAGGATACGAACGGCAAAACTTGATCTACTACCTTGCATACTCAATCGCGCGTTTCTCGCGAATCACATTAACTTTAATCTGCCCCGGGAAGTTCATATCTTGCTCAATTTTGCGGGCAATATTACGTGCTAAAACGATCGCTTTTTCATCGTCCATAATCTCTTCTTCCACGATGATGCGTACTTCGCGGCCCGCTTGCAATGCGTATGCTTTCTTGATCCCTTCAAATGATCCGGCAATCTCTTCAAGCTTTTCAAGACGTTTAATATACGCAGCGAGTGTTTCACGACGCGCTCCCGGGCGGGATGCAGAAATAGTATCAGCGATTACTACGATAATTGCATACACCGAGGCAAAAGGAACTTCTTCATGGTGCGCCGCGATAGCGTTAACCACGATTGGATCTTCGCCGCAGCGTTTTGCCATATCGCCACCAATTTTAGCATGAGGGCCTTCAACTTCGGCAGTTACCGCTTTACCAATATCGTGCAATAATCCAGCGCGTAACGCCAATGCGCCATCCAAGCCAAGCTCTTCAGCAATCATACGTGCAAATAGACCAACTTCTTTACTGTGATCCAACACGTTTTGCGAATAGGAAGTTCTAAAATAAAGTTTGCCAAGCGCGGTTATGATCTCGGGATGAATTCCTTGTAAATTGAATTCCAGAACTACTTCACGGCCGTATTCTTGAATCATCTCTTCAAGCTCGCGTTCGCATTGCGCTACTGTCTCTTCAATACGGGTGGGATTAATGCGACCATCAATAATTAATTTTTCGAGCGTACGGCGCGCAATCTCTCTTCTGATCGGATTGAATCCAGAAATAGTAATAATCTCCGGCGTTTCACCAATCACAAATTCCATACCAGTTGCCATTTCGAGCGACTTGATATTTCTTCCTTCTTTCCCGATAATACGACCCTTCATTTCATCATTAGGCAAATGAACCACGCTTGATGAATGAGGAGCTACTTGATCAGCGGTATAGCGCTGCATCGCCGTTGCTACGATTTGAACTGATTTTTCTTTTGCTAATTGGCGTGCATCTTCCTCAACTTTTTGCATCCATTTTTGAGTAGACAAACGCACTTCATCTTCTAGCGTATGAACCAGCGCTTGCTTTGCTTCTTCTTTAGTCATAGAAGCGGTGCGCTCAAGTTTAGCAATTAAATCGGTATAGACCATTTTTAATTTAGTTTCGTTAGCGCGCAAAAGATCTTCTGTGCGAGAAAGATTGCGCTCTTTTTGTTGCAATTCACGCTTAAGATCATCGTTATCATGCTCTTTCTTTTCAATGGCTTCATAACGTGCATTGAGTTTGGCTTGCATGCGATCTATTTCAGCACGATCACGTTTAATTTCTAAATCAAAATCGGTGCGTTTTTTATAAATTTCATCTTTCACTTTAAGCAATGCTTCACGCTTTTCATTTTCAATTTCACGTTTTGCATTGTTCAATTTTTCTTGAGATTCTTCTAGAAAGTCTTGGGCGCGGCCACTTTTTTTACGCGCATAAAATAGAAGTATGGAACTGGTAATAATTCCCAGTATTCCAATACTATTAAGTATCAAAGAAATTAGAGTCATTGTTAAATCCTATACCGGTTATCTCATATAATCAAAACACTGAATCACTTCAGCCGGTTTTGCCTTGATTCTTTAAAATAAATTAACCATCCAGCAAAGTGGATGGTTAAAAACAAAAAAACATTAAAAAGTTATCTAAAACTAAATGCTAAGCATATCTGCGCGGTATATTAACTGCGCAAGAGTGCTATACATTCATGCTCAATTCGGTCAACAAGTTCTTTATGGCGCGCTGAAGTCTGTTCTATCTGTGATTCCAATGCAATAATTTTACTTGCCAATTGAAGAGCAACTAATACGGCAATGCGTTTTTCTTCAATGTGAGGAACTTTTGCTGAAATCTCTTTCATCAAAGAATCCACCATAGATGCCGCATGCGTTAGCTGCGATTGCGATTCATCGCTCACCACCGAATAGTGATCACCGAAAACTAATAATTTGCAACTGTTTTTCATATTAATTTTGATTCTCTACTAATGAATCGATGCTCTTAATTAAATCATCAACAACGAGTCTTGTTAGCTCTTTTTCTTGCTTGAGTTGATCAATACGCTGAGTATCATCTTTCAATGCATTTTGTAGCATAACTAACTGAGCCGATAATTGCGCATTCTCTTCAGCTAACTTAGCATTTTCTGTTTTTAACTCTCTTACCAACTCTGCCAAGCATATAAGCTTTTCTTCTAACTGCTTCAACATATTCATTACTCCCCCTTTATATTATTCAAGAGCCCTTCGAATTATCTCAGGGTTCTTCAGGACATTGCTTATGCTAGCGTTATTCTAAATAAGCGTTTTATGCAAAGTCAAGAATTCGATTTAATTTTTCGCAAGAGCGATTAATTGTGCGAATGCTTGAGGTTCACAAATAGCAAGTTGGCTTAACATTTTTCTGTTTAAATCAACATTTGCTTTTTTCAGACCAGAAATGAATCTGCTGTATGAAACGCCTTGTGCATTGGTTGCTGCTTTAATACGCGCAATGAACAATCCGCGCATATCACGTTTTTTAAGCTTACGACCTTTAAATGCAAAAGCCATAGCACGTTTTAACGTTTCTGTTGCGCGCATAAATACGTTTTTGCGCTGGCCCCAGAAGCCTTTAGTCTGTTTTAACAGTTTTTTATGACGTCTTTTAGTTACTATACCACGTTTTACGCGTGTCATTGTTTCTCCAGTGAGTTCTTATTCAATATAATTAAATTTTTTAACTAGTCGTTTGGTAGCATTCTAGAAATTCTGCCAACATCCGATGCATTCACATACGCTGCTTTGCGCAATTGATCTTTGCGTTTTGCAGACTTTTTAGTGAGTAAGTGGCGTTTGAACGCTTTTGCTCTCTTAATCAAACCTTTGCGAATTACTTTGAATCTCTTCTTTGCTGAAGAGCGTGTTTTCATTTTAGGCATATGTATCCTGTTTATCCGTTTTTATTTAACATTTTTTAAAAAATATACACGAGACCATAATGAACCCATTTTTGAATCAGGTTCTTGGCCCAAGTTTTTTAATAGATCACTCTTTTCAAAAACTTGCTGTATTTTATCAAACAACTCGTTACCACGCTCAACTTTGGTTGCGTTTTCACGCCCCTTAAAGAAGAGCGTAATTTTTACTCGTTTTCCTTCATTAAGGAAATCGATTACTTGGCGCATCTTAGTTTGGAAATCATGTTCTCCAATCTTAGGCCCCATCTTCACTTCTTTAACCTGAATCACCTTTTGGTGCTTCTTAGCTTCATTTTGCTTTTTTTTCTTTTCATAAAGGGCTTTGCCAAAATTCATCACTTTAGCAACAGGAACCCCCTCGCGGCCTTCATCAGCGATAATCACCAAATCAAGAGCAGCTTCTTGAGCCAATTTCAAAGCTTCGCCACGAGTCACAATACCGATATTGCGCCCATCTTCAGCGATAAGCTGCAAGCGAGGAGCTCTGATCTTCTCATTAATAAGAGGACCAGTGTCCTTTTTTGGCTCTTTTAAATTTGCATTACCTTTATTAGATATATTATCCATACATACTCAATGTTATGTGATTTCTGCTTGCGCTTCTGCAACCACCGGAGTTACCACTTTGGTTGCATTGATTGCGTCAAGGACTTTTGCGTGAACTTGCTCAAATGCCGCTTTATTTGTTTTCAAAAAGTGCAACGCCTGATCTCTTCCTTGTGCTATTTTTGCATCATTAAAGGAGAACCAAGATCCGGATTGAACAATTACATTGAAATGAATAGCCGCATCCAGCAATTCCAACTCTTTGCTAATACCTTCGCTAAACAGTAAATCTAACTCAACTTGTCTAAACGGAGGCGCCATTTTATTTTTTACTACTTTTACCAAAATTCGATTACCAATATGGCGATCGTCTTTTTTGATGCTTGCGATTCTGCGTACATCAAGGCGAAGTGATGCATAGAATTTCAATGCATTACCACCGGTGGTAGTCTCTTTAGGTGCAAATGGCATAGCACCGATATTTTGACGGATTTGGTTAATAAAAATCAAAACCGTTTTTGATTTATGAACTACCGGGGTTAACTTGCGAAGCGCTTGAGACATCAAACGAGCTTGCAATCCCATATGAGAATCTCCCATATCGCCTTCAAGCTCAGCTTTTGGCACGAGCGCTGCAACTGAGTCGATCACAATAATATCAACCGCACCTGATCTGATAAGCATTTCTGCAATATCGAGCGCTTGTTCGCCATAATCGGGCTGCGAGATGATTAAATCATCAATGTTGATACCCAAATTCGCCGCATAAGAAGGATCCATTGCATGCTCAGCGTCAATATATGCGCAAATTCCACCGCGCTTTTGCGCTTGTGCGATTGCTTGCATAGCCAAGGTTGATTTACCTGAAGCCTCTGGTCCGTAAATTTCAACGATACGACCAACCGGCAATCCGCCAATCCCAATTGCTTGGTCAATTAAAAGCGAACCGGTTGAAAGCGCAGCAATGCGAGAGTTGGGCGCTTGGCCCAAAAGCATTACTGCCCCGTTTCCATATTCTTTATCAATCTGAGAAAAAGTAACCTCGAGTGCCTTTTTTTTAAGGACTTTCTCGTTAGAATCAGCGGTTTTTGCTTTAACCGCTGTATCCTTTTCTTTTGCTGAAGTAGTTTTCATATTGAATTTTCTTTACGATTGTGTGCGAATTTGAGATTTATTTGTGTTAATTTTAGCATTTCTATATAAAGAAGCAACAAATCCCGCCATCAGCAAAGACCTGTTTTGCTGTTCGAGTTCCGCTTGAAGCGTCTTAGTTTTAGCTTCAAATGCCGCTTTTTCGAAGGGAGAGCGCTCATCCAGGCGTACCGCAAAGCCGTTTCCGTTACCTTCAAAAGCCGTTACCGCCCCTATATTTTCTAATTGAAACAATTTTCCAAGATCGATACCTTTTTTGGTAAGAGCCTGTTTTTCAGCTTCGTCACCTTTATGGTCAACTGAGTGTCTGATCCAGCCAGTTTTTTCCACTTTGGCACCCTGTTTAATAGCCGCTTCTAATGCGCCGGGCTTTCTCAATTCTTCCAAGCGAGAAGCGAGAGCTTTGGTTGCCTCATCTTTATAGTAATCTTCTTTTACTTTTGCCTTTATTTCTTCAAGGGCAGGCGCATAAGAAGGTTTAATTGAAGTAACGGTAACCACAACACCTTGATTAGGATCTTGGTAGAAAGAGGTTCCTTTTTCATTTACACGGAAAATAGTTTTAGAAAGAATTGAATTATCAGCAACTACATTCTCAGAAGTAGTCTCTTTTCCATTCTTTTCTTTTACAAATTTAGCCAGCGCTTCAGCTGAATTTGATTGAGCTAACACGCCACGAACATCAGAGGCAAACTGTTCTGCGAATTTTTTCTTGCGCAAGCTTTCTTTAATATCTTTGCTCACTTGTGCCAAAGATTTAAAGGTTTGTGCTTTTTTGCCAATTCGCTGAATAATTTCAAAACCTTCGCCGGTTCTTACTACTTCTGAAATATCCCCATCTTCTTTGAGCAAGAATGAAGTTTTCTCAAAAGTTCTATCATGGGTACCTTTACCAAAAAATGGCACGGTGCCACCTTGAGCGGCAGTTTTTGTATCTTGCGAGATTTCTTTAGCTTTTGCTGCAAACGCTGCAGGATTGCTTAAAAGTTCCTGGCGAAGATTTTTTGCTTTTTGTTCAACTTCTTGCTCTTTTGATGCGTCAGCTACTTTTAAGAGAATATGGCGCACGTGCATTTGAGCCGGTTGCTCCACATACTGCGCTTTATTATTATTGTAATACTTCTCAGCATCTTCATCAGAGATAGAAATTCCGTATGCAGCCGGATCAAAAGTTATCACTTTTGCTGATCGTTTTTCAGGCAAATAGTAACGACGTTCTTGGGCGTTCTTTGGTTTATAATTTGATTTAAGTCTCTCGTCGCCTGCCGCCTCTTTTTTAGTGTTTGCAAGAATATCCGAAGCCGGAATCGT
>CAYMRF010000044.1:0-11772 GCA_964392765.1 uncultured Pseudomonadota bacterium | reverse complement strand
CTATAAAATAAGCCTGCGCACCCCTCATGCAAAACTAGAAACTATCAATCCAATGCTGCCGATATTTATTGCCCATTTAAAAAATGACTCACTTTACACTGATGAGCACATGCATCAATTAGTTACGGATTTACGCAAAAGCGGCAACCAAGATATCTATTTACTCATCTTGCAAGATAGTAAAACCAAGCATGGCCACTTAAATCAGAAAAAAGAATTCGCTCAAGCGGTTAATGCATTCTTAGCCCAATATAATTTGCCGCATGATGCGCAATTAGCTCAAGAAGGAGCCACCTTACTTGCAGATGCAAAAATCAATGTGCAAGCCTCTTCACCAGCCAATTGGCGTATTGTTGAAAGCGAGAAAATTGGCTAAAATGAAAGGGTGAGGTAGAAAGCTATGACTATTCCTAAAAAACACACCAAAACAATCCCGAAAGCCGCCGGCGTCTACTATTTTAAAGATAAAGATGGGCACGTGATTTACGTGGGTAAAGCCAAATGCTTGGCAAGCCGCGTGAACTCCTATTTCCAAAAAGCTCATGATTGGAAGGTGATGGCCCTGGTAGAGGAATATGCAGATCTGGATTATATTCTCACCAAAAATGAGACCGAGGCCCTGCTTTTAGAAGCCCAGATGATCGGCGAACATAAGCCCAAATACAACGTGTTACTCATTGATGGCCAGCCATTTTTATACCTTTTATTCACCACCAATGATCCCCTGCCAACTCTGGAAGTGGTGCGCAATAAGAGCAAAAAAGGCACCTACTTTGGACCATTTTTACACAAGCGCCAAGCTCGTGGCGTTGCCCACTATTTAACTGAGACCTTTAGACTACAACTGTGCAATAAAAAAATAGCCAATGGATGCTTAGACTTTCATTTAGGTAAATGTGCCGGAAGCTGCATGGAAAATTTTGATACTGCCGACTATCTTTTTAGGCTCAATCTGGCCATGGATGTCTTGCGAAATAACCATAAAGAATCACTTAAGAACTTAAAAGAAAAGATCAAAGAATACATCAAAGCGATGGCATTTGAGAATGCAAGAAGATTAACCGGCTATGTTGAAAATCTTGATACGATTTTTGAAACCATTAAAACCAGATTTCATGAAAAGAAATACGAGAATGATATCTTTGTTGCTACCACGCCTACTAAAATTGCGCCACGAGATACGGCTCTGGAAGAATTATCCTCTTTTCTTAATTTGCACAAGCAAATTAAAACTATCGATTGCTTTGATATCTCTCACTTTCAAAGCAGCTATTTAGTAGGCTCATGCATTCGCTTTAGCAATGGAACTCCTGATAAGCATAATTTCCGCCGCTTTAAAATTAAGACGCTGCAAACCCAAAATGATTATGCGGCACTTCAAGAAATTGTTTCTCGCCGTTATCGCGATCCGCAAGAGATCCCTGATTTAGTGGTGATTGATGGGGGCAAAGGGCAGTTAAGTGCTGTGCAAGAAGTGCTGCCAAATGCAACGATTATCAGTCTTGCAAAGCGGGAAGAGACTATTTATAGCAACAATATTCCCGAAGGCAAAAAACTGGATATCCATACTCCCGTTGGCCAACTTTTAATAGCAATCCGCGACTATGCGCACCATTTTGCTATTAGCTATCATAAATTGCGCCGCAAAAAAGGCGCGAGAGATCAATAACATTATTGCGCAGGTACAACTTCTCCTTGCGTCGCAAAATCTTTCATTATCTTCATGTCTCTATCGTTCAAAGTAATATTACGAGCTTTTACATAATTTATAAGGGTGTCCATAATTTCAGGATTATAATAATCATCAAGAGAAGCGAGATATATAGGTGTTTGCCCATTTCGATCAGAAAGAGTGATATCCGGATTATAGAGTAAAACTTCTTTAAGAAATGAGGGCGCCTTAGATGTGATTGCAGTAACCAGAGCTGTATAATCTTCCCTTTCAGTGTTAATATCAGCGCCAGCATCCATGAGAAGTTTAAAAATCGTAACGCTTTTTTCATCAATTCCCAAATTCAATATTACGCTTAGCAATTCTGAAAGCGCAGTTCGCCTATATCTGTCTTTATCATTAACATCCACGCCTTTAGCGAGCAATTTTTTTACTTTTTCCACATCCAGCCATTCCACTGCATGTCTTAACTCAAAAGGAGCAAGCCACCTTTTAAATTCCTCAGTCTTTGTGCCAGGCATTTTCCCAAGCATTTGAGCGATATACAGTTCATTAATCGGAATGTTTTTCTTTCCAACTATATAAGATCTGCGCCCAAATCGATCGGCTAAATTTTTTACCACCCAGCTCATATTTTGATTAATAAGCGCATGAAACTTTCTATCAACAAGAGTTAAATCGGTAATTTTTTTAACACTTTTTTCAAAGTCATGAGTATCACACCCCAGAGCCTTAGGATCCACTTCAATTAGATCTTTAATTGTCTGCTTCAAAATTAATCGTTGAACATCAACCGGAACATTTGACCAATTAATCTCCGGCGACGACTGCAGAGCATTTAGATCACCAATTCTAAAAAGCGCTAAAATAAGCATTAATTTATACATTTTCTTTGCTATTACCTTCAATTTTAACAAAATTAAATTGTTTCTAATTGAAATAATAGCAAAGAAAATGGCTTTATTCCTATAGTTTTGGGCAGATCAAAGATATTTCATATCATCTGCGCAAGAAAAGTCCCATAATAAGGGCTTTTTAATTAAAAAGGCGCGAGAGATCAATAGTTATTTACGCAAACAATAATCTGATAGTATGCCGTGTGCAAGCAATATCGCGGCCGGCACATACGGCAGATAATAGGAGATGCCACATTGATCCCCACACTGAGAAGCACCTTTGCAGCCTTCTGATGCGATTGCCCCGGCGGCTAAACACAATAATGTGATCATATCTCGATTTTGAGTTTGGTGCCGTTGCTGTAAAGCGCGCAAAAGATCTTCTTTACTCATGCTATGGCAATTCGCGCTCATTAATCCGGCCAAAAATAGTATTCGTATCGCTTTCATATACTTCCCCTTTTTTTTTATTCCCTACCATAAGTTTGCCACTTCGGGCAGATAAAATACAATTCTCTGTTTACTCTTGCTTGATAGTTTAGCTACAACAAAATAAAATGAAAAAAATTAATTTTATTAACGCATGGTGGTTTCAATGAAACTTGAACAATTTACGCATGCAAGCCAAGAGCTGATTCAAAAAGCTGCGGCACTTGCTAACGAAAAACAAAATCCAATACTCACTCCCTTGCACATTCTAGCCGCATCAATTAATGAAGATTTTTGCCGCTCATTCTTTTTTTCTTTAGGCATCAATCTTGATCAATTAAAAAATGTTGTGGATCAAGAAATTGCTCGCTTGCCACGCGCGCAAGGATCTCAACTGGCAATCGATCAGAACTTTGAACAATTTATGGCCGCGTGCCAAAAACAGGCGCAAGAATTAGGCGATGCCTATGTGAGCTTAGAATCTCTTTTACTGCAATTTGCAACATCTAATTACTTACCGCAACCAGTTCGTGACTTTTTTGCCCAAAATCAGTTTACTAAACAAAAAATTCTTGATCATATGAGCCAGATCAGAAAGGGTAAAACCGTGAGCAGCCAAAACGCAGAAAAACAATATCAAATCCTTGAAAAATATTGCATTAACATCACCAAGCAAGCGCGAGATGGCAAACTCGATCCGGTGATCGGGCGCCATGAAGAGATTAGGCGTGTGGTGCAAATTCTTTCACGCCGCACCAAAAATAATCCGGTACTCATTGGAGAGCCGGGCGTGGGTAAAACGGCCATCGTGGAAGGAATTGCACAACGAATCGTGAATAATGATGTGCCTGAAAGCTTAAAAAATAAGCAGCTATACTCGCTCGATCTTGGCCTGCTCATTGCGGGCGCCAAATATCAGGGTGAATTCGAAGAGCGTCTCAAGGGCGTGCTCAAAGAGATTGAAGATGGCAAAGATGATATCATTCTTTTCATCGATGAACTTCATATGCTCGTAGGCGCGGGATCGCACGGCGGTGGCATGGATGCTTCTAACTTATTAAAGCCAGCGCTTGCACGCGGCACCTTGCATTGCATTGGCGCCACCACGCTTAAAGAGTATAAAAAATATATTGAAAAAGATGCCGCACTTGAGCGCAGATTTCAACAAGTACTCGTTGAAGAACCAACGGTTGAAGATGCTATCTCAATTTTACGGGGACTCAAAGAGCGCTATGAGCTGCATCATGGCATTCGCATTAAAGATCAAGCACTCGTTGATGCAGTGCTCCTCTCATCTAAATATATTCCTGATAGATTCTTGCCCGATAAAGCAATCGATTTAATTGATGAAGCAGCATCCATGATTAAAATGTCTATCAACTCGCAACCAGAAGCGATTGATAAATTAGATCGCAAAATTCGCCAATTAGAGATTGAAAAAGTTGCGCTTACCAAAGAGAAAGAAGATCCTGTTGCTAAAAAACGGTTGAGCGAATTAGAACAAGAACTGGCTAACCTCAAAGAGCAACATCAAAAACTGCAAACCACCTGGAAAGCAGAAAAAGCACCCCTAGAGCGCATTAATAAATTAAAAGATGATATTGAAGCCGCTAAACTGCAATTCATGGCAGCTGAACGCGAAGGCGATTATGCCAAAGCATCTGAAATTAAGTATGGCAAAATCGCAAAATTAGAAGCGGAAGTTATTAAAGAACAAGAAAAATTAAAAAAGCTGGATACCAATCTCATCAAGCAACAAGTTGATGAAGATGATGTTGCTGCAGTGCTCTCTCGCTGGACTAAAATTCCGGTCTCAAAACTCAAAAAGAGTGAATCAGAAAAGCTCTTGGCGATGGAAGAGACACTCAAAATGAAGGTGATCGGCCAAGATGAAGCAATTGAAAAAGTTTCTCATGCCGTGCAGATGCATCGCGCAGGCTTGACTGATCCTAATAAGCCGATTGGCTCATTTTTATTCTTAGGGCCAACGGGCGTGGGTAAAACAGAAGTTGCCAAAACACTCGCAGACTTTTTGTTTAATGATCCAAGTAAAATGATCCGCATTGATATGTCTGAATATATGGAAAAGCATGCCGTTGCTCGTTTGATTGGCGCGCCTCCAGGTTACGTGGGTTATGAAGAGGGCGGCCAACTCACTGAGCAAGTCCGCCGCAATCCATACTCAGTAATTTTATTTGATGAAATTGAAAAAGCGCATCCGGATGTCTTTAATATCTTTTTACAGATTCTTGATGATGGCAGATTAACCGATAGCCAAGGCCGCACCGTTTCATTTAAAAATACGATTATTATCATGACTTCTAATATTGGATCTCATTTAATTTTAGAAGCAAAAGAGTTGAATGAAAAAATAAAAGATGAGATAGAATCGTTGCTCCAAAAAGCATTTAGACCTGAATTCTTAAATCGTATCGATGCAATTGTTTTCTATCGTAAACTCGATAAAAAAGATGTCGCGCGAATTGCGGAAATTCAACTACAGGCACTTATTAACAGATTACTAGAAAAACATATCACACTCACGATTGATGATGATGTAGTTGCGCATCTGGCAGAAGAAGGATATTCGCCCGAATACGGCGCTCGCCCGCTCAAAAGAACCATCCAACAACTGGTGATGGTTCCCATTTCTCAATTTTTACTCAAAAATCCTGAAGAAAAAAATATCTCATTACAGATGAAAAAGGGAAAAATAACGATTGTGAGTTAAATTAAACATCGAGAGGCTCACCTAATTCAATCACTACTTCCGGACATAAGAGCCGTGCGTTCAGAAGATCTAGAATCTCTCTATTAATCTTATATTCAGGAGCGTTTTGCGCGATTTGACGCTCTTGCTCAGTAGCCTCTTGATCAAACTCCGAATGGGTTTTCCCTAAACTGTGAATTTTCTCCTGCAACAGTGCCGTTAACACTATCGGATTATGAGAGAGGCATCGATTATCAAGAAGGAATACTAAAAGATCTTTAAAGTGGACTCCATTTCCAACTAAATCGTGACGGTAAAATAAGGCATTGGCAACCAAATCGAAAAATGTCTTTCCTCCCATCTTCCTCTTAGGACTATTAAGATCATAGTTATGAGCAAGAGCCCAGCGAGCAAATTCGATTGTCCATCGAGCGTGGTCGAAGGAATTTCGCTGCTTTTTAATAAAATCAAGATATGCAGTATACGGCAGTTTTGGATATCGTTTACCCGCTGAATCATACGCAGCATGCACTTCATCAATATGCGCAAAATTTGCTGGATCACATTGGGCAATCGATCTTAATAAAATGCTTTTTGTTGCAAATGAAGGATGCATAGTAAGAATTTTCCCCAGAGAATTAAAATTCTTAAGAGCGATGAGATTGTTGCATAAGTCTCTGGATTCAAAATGAGACACTTCATAAGAAGAGCCCCAAATATATCCTCCGCCCACATGCCATCCCTCATAGGGCAGCACTCCCAGATCTAAAAAAGCATTTAACACATCCGTATTAGCAGGAACGTGCGGGCATCTTTCAACACCCCGTTGAGCAGCACCAACAACATCAAACTTTCTTTGAGTTGCTTCAATTATCTCTCTGGCTACCGGGCCTTTGACCATTAATGCCATCGAATGAACAAGTCCTTCGGCTATTTCTTCCGCCATTTTAGGGTGGGCCCTGGCAGCGGCCATTGCCTCCTGATCCATGCTAAAGATAGAAGAAATGCTTGAACCCAAAAGAGCAACAATACAAAAACGATACACGAGAGGCATATATTTCCTTAATAATTTACTAGTCGAATCTACGTTATTATACCGCTTCCATTGGGCTTGCAATATCAATTACTACTTCCTTGCGAGATGCCTCTTTTAAAATCGCAAGAACTTCGCTTAATTCTTTAAATTTGCCTGCACTGCGAGCTTCTTGTTGTTCTTGAGGACTTACCAGACCTGCATATTCAGGTCCTATTTTTCCCAGCTTATTCACTCGTTCTTCTAATGAGACAATTGTCGATGGATCCCAGTAATTGCAATTATTACTTACAAGAAATCGGGTAACATCTTGAGCTGTTGCCTGAGTTTCTTGCCAAGCCCCTCTATGAAGCATATTCTCGATAAAAACATCTAATGAGGTTTTGCCATCAACGCAATAACCCAGATCATAATTATGGGTCTTTGCCCATTTAAATAATTCAAGTAACCATGCTCTATTTTCAACTCCGCCACAATGGCGAGCACATACCAAGCGAGGAGCATCGGGATAATGCAAATCTAAAGAATCGTATACTTGGGCAAGAGCATCAAGCTCCGCAAACCGATCAATCTTACAGGCTTCCATTGCGCGGACAAAAATATTTTTATTCGCAAGGGATGGATGTTGAGTAAAAATTTTACTCAAAGAGCTTAAATTGCCTTGTGCAATTAAATTTTGGCATAAGTTGCCATCTTCAAAACAATATCTTTCCAAGTTATAGGTTAAAATACGCCCCCAGGCTACATGCCATCCATAATAGGGCTTCACGCCGAGATCTAAAAATGTATTCAATGCTTCAGGATGCGCATGGAGATATTCACGATCCTCAATTCTTTCTTGCGCTGCACTTACAATGTCGCAATGTCGTTGAACTGCATGAATCATTGGAACACATAAAGGCCCTCGATATTTCTCGAGAACTCGAGAAAGAACTCCTCTAGGCTCATACCAGCGCGTTATATTTACATATAATTTTGGATACGTTTCATTTGTATAATGCGGGCAAACTTCTTGTACGGTCATAGAATCTTGAATATTATTTACTTCGCAAAACGACCGAATTTGACTTGCCAAGCAAAAGGCAGTGCTCACATGCTCGGGGCCGCCTTTATCGAATATTTCATAAAATTGCTCTTCTGCTTTTTTTACGCTTTCTATTTTAGCTTTTAAGGCAAGGGAATCATCTTTTTTTCTGTCTTTAAATCGCAAAGCTTCTATAGTTTTCACAAAGTTTTCATTTCTACTTCGCTCGAACCAAAAGTTTCCACTTTTCTCAATAAAATCAAGTGCTATTTTTTTTTCTTCGGGAGATCCAAAAGCTCTAACCTCTTCCAACAACTGGTCAGCTTTTTTTTGAGAAGCAGATTGAGTCCCCCAAGAAAACATACCGTACATAAAAGAATAAGACCCCAATAAGATCAAGGCAAAAAAGTATAAGCGCATATAATTTCCTCTTTTTACGATTTAAAAAAGCTTCCAGGAATATACCAAATTTTTTAAGAAAAACATCAGGAATACTTGGGATTTTCAAAAAGCTCAAAAAATAGTATTATCCTAAATAATCAAATTATCCTCTAACCATGCAAGGTATAAACTATGTTATACGGATTATTAGTCGGCTTATTCATTTTCGTCTGCTTCATACTCATTCTTCTTATTCTTATCCAACAAGGTAAAGGAAATATGGGCTTGGGCAACATGGGCGGCGGGGCTCAAATGCTCTTTGGCGGATCAGGCGGCCAAGATCTTTTCCAAAAGATTACCTGGGTTTTAGGAACTCTTTTCATGGCAGGATCACTTTTCCTCGCTCTCATGAAATCAACCGGGGCAACCAATGCTCGCTATGCACGCCAACCAATGGCTCCTGCGCAATCTGAAGCTCCCGCAGTTCCTGGAACTCCGGACGACTACTAAACAAATTTAAAATCTGGCGATTTAAACAAACTTAGTCAGAAAAATTAACCTAAAGGCCGTTCGTGGTGCCCTTCGACAGGATCAGGATAAAAATCCGCCAGCCAGTGAGGCGCGGTGCCCGCCGTAGCTTGCCGAGTCGGAGGACCCGGATAAGCGTAGGCTGGGTCTCGAATCCATACGGCCTTTTTTTAGGTATATCAATTATAATTTTATGGTTCGATAACGCTCGCGTAGCTCGCTACTCACCACGAACGGGGGAAGAGACTAGCCCCCCTTGCATTCGCTATCAGAAATTAAAACTTAATATAAATTTACCAATTCCATGCAACTATATCTTTAAACCAATCTCTGATATACTCGTTAACGAGTAAAAATGAAGTCCCTTGGATGGGTTAATACCAAAGGTAAACTTTCGCAGGGTGCGCAAGTTTTTCTAAAGTATCTATCAACTAAAGGATATATCATGAAAAAATTACTTATTTTAGCTTTTTTGGCGAGCGCAGCAACAGCAAATGCAACAACCCCAGTGGCGGCCGGCGTAGGAGCTCTTGAACTAATCTCTGTGCCCGCTAAAATTGTTACCGCTCCCTTTCGAGCTATCAAAAAAGCGGTAAAAGCAGTAGAGCGGAGCGCAAAATCTGTTGGTTCAGAAATTAAAGATATCGGTATAGAGTTAAAAAACGAAATCTCCGATACTGCAAATCAAGCAACTCAAAAAGTAACTAATTCAGAATTATGGCAAGAAGCTACTGATATAGCTGCTCAATTTGCTGCAGCTCCTTCTGATATTGGGCAAGATATTAAAGATGGCTATTATCGAGCAGTTGATGCAACCAAAACTTTGGGCAATAAAATCTCCGACAGTAGGTTCGCGGGGCATGTAAGAAATGCAAATAGCACCATTATTGAACATGCTAAAAAAACAACCACCACGGCTAAAGATTTTGCCCACGATGCTGCAAACAGCGAAATAGTTGAAGATCTTAAAGATGTGGGCCAGCAATTTGCATCTGCTTCAAAAGATGCATGGTTTACTACTGCAGCCTTCTTCACCGCATTTAAATCAGAATTTATTGACTAATTCGTATCAAAAATCGAAAGCAGGGACGCAAACTCCCTGCTTTTTTTAATCTTATTTAAAATGCATATCATGAAAAAATTATTAATTTATAACGTTTGTTTATTATTCTGCAATTCAGCATTTTGCCTTCCTGAAAAAGTAAGTCCAGCGCTACTCGCCCTTGGAGCTGAAGGCCATGCTACTGAAAGAATAGACGCTCTTAGAAAGTCAGATAATCCCGATGAACAAAGAATATCTGATTATGAACAAATTAGAATTAAAAAAAGTGAAGAATGTTTTGCACTGCTCGAAGAAATCAAACGAGCAAGAAATGCAGAAACAGATTCTGAAGACGAAAAAATCGCGGCTCTACATCACATTCAAAGATATCGACCTTCAAGTAAATGCGCTCAAGCATTCGCAGAAGAGATCGAAAGAAAGTCCCAAAAACTGCAACCTGTTATGAATTCTGATAACGAGGATGCATCTTTTTTAAACGCTCGAGCATAATCATCTCTACCGGCTGCTCTGCAAAAGCCTCTTCTTGAAGAGATGTTAATGGAGCCGTAATGAACGGCAAGTGATGATAGGCTCCCATCAGCTGGCGCGCTGTCAACATTTCTGATCTTTTTTGCTCTAAAGATTTTTTACTCTCCCTATCCCACACGAGCAGTCTTGCCAATTGTTGTGGCTCTTTAATATCCATATCAAGAGCTTTTACAGCAGCACGCAACATTTCTGTCATTATTTTTATCGTTTCATCAAGACTTCCGATCTTTATTTTTTCAAGAGTATAAGCCATATCCGTTCGGCCTTTAAGCATAAGATCTGTACACCCGATACGCCATCCCAATTTGTCGGCTATTTGAGAGCGCATTTCTTTTTTAAAATCTTTTTGATGTACTATCGTAAAGCAAACTGCACACCGCAATATTTGGGGGAGAATGGAATCGTCCAAATGTTTGCCTTTCATGTCACGAAATGTTGCAATTATCACAGCCACATCGATAGGGGCTACCTCTTGTGGCGATTCGATTACTTTTTTATCTGCACTGCTTGTTTCTATATTGGCTTTCTTCTCAAGCGGGGTTTTATGCGAATTTGAATTCACAGCTTCTAGTGCAAGGGCAAGCGAAGGCGGATGGACCGATGCTACTCCTTTGGGAGATTCGCGCAGCGCATTGATGCTACAGTTATCTAAAGAAGCCGTCTTCTGCTCCAGATTCCTTTTATGAGAAATTAAATCTCCGGGTTCCATCGCACAGGCCGATCCCACAAAAAAAAATAATAAAATAAGCAGTAGATTTTGTTGCATTACATGTCCCTTTAAGTAGCATTTATATTTTAGTGAGAATCACGAGGAGGATATGATTTTTTTAGTCGAGCTTCTATTAAATAATACACTGATTTTTCAAGGAATTCGCTTTCTTTTTCTGCAAGCACGGTATTGGTTAACTGGCAAAAATGAGTAATGGTTTGTACAAGATTCTCAGCTAGTTCTAAATCAGCAAGATTGTCATCAATATTTCCATGGTGCACGTATGCTCTTTTCTTAGTTAATCGAGTGGAAACATCACTTTTTTTAAATCGCGCGGATAACATTTGGATTATTACATCAACGTCCTGAGCAATTTCAGGAGAAGCAATTTTTTCCAGGCTGGCAGCAAGCTTATTTTTACCCGCTTCCATCACTTCTCTATAAGTGGGACGATGAAGTAATGGATTCTTAGCTTTTGCTCTCACCAGAGCCTTTAAACTTTCCTCATTGGTCACGGTATATAACGCTGCTGCCCAAAGAATCTTTTTCAATAATGGATATTGCAGATGCCGAGCTTTCATACCGCGAGCCATTTCAAAAGGCGAAAGATGAACGGGAACTTCTAACTTCTCAGGCTCCGCAGGCACTGAATGCGTTCCATTCACCAAAACCGGAAGCATATGCTCAGCCGGTCTTTTTCGCGCGCCCATTCCGCTGGTTATTTGAAAACTTATAGCTAGAAACGTTAAGAGGACGATATCTTTATATATCATAATCAAAACTACTTAGAACTTTTTTC
>CAYMRF010000043.1:0-12266 GCA_964392765.1 uncultured Pseudomonadota bacterium | reverse complement strand
GGTGTAACTGGTTCTACTGGTGCCAACGGGTCAACAGGAGCAACCGGAGCTACTGGCGATCAAGGTGCAACCGGACCCACTGGGGCTCAAGGATTTGTCGGCGCAACCGGAGCTACTGGAACTATTGGGGCTACGGGTAGCACCGGAAGAACGGGAGCAACGGGCAGAACAGGAGCTACTGGTGCCACAGGTGCGTCCGGTGCAACAGGAGCTACCGGATCGATAAGCAATAATGTAGCTTCTTATTATAATCCTAACGGATCAGCGGGTATTGCCCCGGGCGAAACTAGAGGTATAAATTTTGATACCCAAAATATTCTCACTGGTTCTAATATCACAGTAAACGGTACTACCATAACGGTTTTAGCCAATGGAACTTATTTAATTAGTGTTTCTGGAGCTGTCCAAGAAGCCACATCTGAGGCATTCACAAATATTCTTTCCTTTTCTATCCGGTTACAAGAAGAACAAGTAGGGCAACCTTTTTTTGATGTACAACCATCACCATTATCGCAATATGGTCTTCTTGCACCCGATACGGGAGGCCAGATTTTTACAACAACTTTTAATGCACTGCAAATGGTCAAAGTTAACAATGCTCCAGTTATTTTTAATGTGTTATTAGGTAACGGTTCTTCTAATTATGTGGATCTGTTTAATCCAATATTAAATATAGTTCAACTTGATTAATACCGGTTGGCGTGCCTGAAGGGAATTAAGATGATTAAAAATGCTCTGATCCTGTTTTTAGTGTACCCTTTGCTGGATATCTCTTGCACAGAAAAATATCCCATTGATATCTGCTATATGGTAGCGGATCTTAAATATAATGCGCGCCAAGGAGTAAAAATCTGTGAGGTTCAACAAGCGTGTCTTTCGTTATTCAACGGTGATAAATATCGAAGCGCAGAGGAAGAATCTATTCATAAAGAGTTGCTGCGTACGTTATCTTCTTATAATAAGAATGGATGGATAGTAACCAATTGTATAGCAGATAAAAATTTGATTTCTGCTCTCACCAGTTCTTCTTTTTGGCACCATTGCCAAGATCTGGTTGCTTTGTTTTCTAACTCTCAATTTAAACAGCAAGCCAAACAGCCCGTTACAGACATATACGATTGTTCTTCTTATCAAGGATTTTTATATTGTAACTGGTCACAGTTATGCGCAATTTATGATTTTGAGGAAAGATTTCCCGGAATGATAGTAATGGATAAATCGAGCTTTCCTTTCTGGATTGATAAATATAAGATGACACAGCTTTTTGCTCAAGATGAGCTGCTTGCAGCGTGTAAACCGCGATGGGGTAATTATAAAAAAAATTATACTCAAGAGCTTGCCGCTCAGATTGTGCATGATCTGCAATGTGATACGTTTGTGATAAAACCGCGCGGACAGTTTTTAGGTAATGGAGTAATTATCGTCAAATTGCAGGATCTGGATGATGTGCTGCGTTACATCATCACTAAAATCGGCACATTAGCAGAAAGCGATGATCATGCCTATGCGGCTTGGAAAGATGATCCATTTGATAGCCTTATTGTAGAAGAATTTGTTGCTTCTGATCCGATAGCAATTGCTCATTTAGGAAATAAAGTTTACCAGCCGACCATGCGCGTGGCATTTTTATTGGCCTATAATAATCATCGCTATGATGTTCATTTTCTTGGCGAATACTGGAAAACGCCTTCATGCGCCATTGATGAAGAAGGCGATTTTATGAAAGAGAATAAAGATATTTGTGAACCTCCATATTATTGCGCCGTAGATGCAAAGACGACGCAAATTGTGCGAGAGCAACTGCGTATTGTATTGCCTCTATTGCATAGCAAAATGTTACAAGCATCAGAAGAATTGTGTGCGCCATTCATAGATGGAAAATTGAAGATCGTGCTGCAAGAGAAAGAGATTTAATCTCTTTTGCTAAATTGATGGCAGGGGGTTTAAAATAGGCATTTTTTATAATTCTGGTAACCTAAAAATATACGGATATATTTGCTACTTTATTTTAGGGACTACTATGAAAACTTATTCTAATTGTATTAAGTATTTGCTATTGCTGGGTGTGATGTCAGTACCTCTTTCTGCAAAGATTCGTTGGACTGCCGATGAATGGAATGAAGCTGGTAAATTCGTTCGATCAGTAGGCGGGTATCATATCAGCATTGGGATTAACAAACTTCGCTTCGGAAAAGTATTCACTTTTAATCCCGTTTTAAATGGAAATTGCTCAGCCCAGAAAGATGATAACAAGCTCTGCGTTTGCTTGAGTGAAGCGGCAGGATTATGAGTATGCATGATGGTAAAACGATCCCACTCATTTTAGGTGCTATTCCTCGCTATAAAGAGCATATTGATGAAATTAAAAAACAGGCGAATCTTACAGACAAAGATAAAATAGGTTTCTATACATTCAATCGTGATTTTGAATGTAGTTGGCTTTTTTCAGGACTTTCAGAACTTAAAAAAGATGTGCCGAACATAAGCCATGAATATCCAACTACTGATTTTGGCTCGCCATCATTCGTTGATCTATTGAGAGCGGTTCGTGATCTTGATAGTCGTGATTCTCGTGAGGAGAAGATTGCTTACGTTCATTGCAAAGCAGGTCGTGGCAGAAGTGCGACCACTGTGGGCGCATATCTTATGCATGTGTGCAATAAAGCGGGAATTTCTGCAGATCCAAAACAAATTGAAGAATATCTCATGGCGCAACGTTCTGTGGTTTCTTTGAATAATGAACATCGTGCAATGCTTGCAAAATTTTCACAAGAACTCAAAGAAGCAGGAAATTTTACTGCATTATATGAAAAATATAAAGCTGCAGTAGAAGCGCGCGATAAAGAGCTATCAAAAAAATAATGTGCTTTTAAGATTGCGTTATTGGATAAATAAATGAAAATTTTAAAACTATTTCTTTTTTATATAGCAATCATCAGTTTTTCTCTTTATGCGCGTGATTTCAGTACGTTAGAGTTTGCTTCATCGAAAAAAATTAAATTTGAAACGCCCACTATTGCAATGGTCGGTGCTGCTACCGGTGGATATTTAGCAAACGTAATAGCTCCTGAAGATGGCAAAATAAGTAAAATTGCAAATGGAGTTACGCTAACAATATTTTTTGGTTTTCAGGTTATTTGCTTGATTGGAATATTGCTAGACAATTCGATATATGCTCATAATAAGCAAAGGCTTTTTGATGATTATGATCGCGCACTTCTTTTTCATTTAGTAACCGACAGTCTTATTCGTGGCGGTTGCTATTTTCTTGGAAGCGAAGCAGCTAAATCTACTCGGAAGGCGTTAGGATTCGATAAGGCTCCTAATCCGCCCGATTCTTCAACAAGCTCCACTGCAGAAGTGCAGTGACGATTGATGTAATATTCAAAATATTAAGATGCTGTTGAAAATCGTGATCAAGAATTGGCAAACAAATAAACTACTTAATTTTTTTAACACTTAAAAAATGAGCTTGATATTATGAACCGTCAGCAAATGATAGTAACTATTTTTTTGATTTCAAATATCTTGAACGTATCTTCTAGCACAGCTATGGAGCAAGTACGAGTAATTAGTGCACAAAAAATAAAAGAAGTAGCGTCTATGCAGACAGGCTTCGAGACTCTTCATTTGAGCCCTAATTGGAATCGTTGTAGAACTTATAAAACTTTCTGCGGTAACTATCGTAACGTAACTGACTTGTTGCGCCATCAAGCATGGTCTAGTTATGATTATGGTAGAATGAGAATTGATGATGACAAGCATTGCGATTGGAATGACATTTATCCCAATGGAGAAGCTCAACTTAAAGATGTTTTATTTGATGGCCCTAATGAAAATGGGCTGTGCGTTATTGCTGATAACGTAAAAAGCTATAATCAACCAAATAAGATTGATTCACGCCATTATTTGCAACAACTAACCGGGCAGACCGTGAGTACGCCATCAGCTCCCGGGTGGCGCAGATTTTTATTCAATATGAAGCCACTGGCAGGCAGAGATCGTAATTTGCGTTGTGGTTTTACGCACACCCATTCACAAGAAGAGAATCAAGAAATTACTGCAGTTGCAATGGGCCCTCAAAATCAATATGCGTTAGCTTCTACCTATCACCGTGATTCTCTGCAAGTATCACCATCAACAATCCGGGTTTATAATTTTAAGAATCGTTATTTAAAATTCTTACATACAACAGAATTAGTGAAAGAAATTCCAGTTCTTGCGCGCTTGAGAAAATTAGCATTTATTCATTCAACGCTGATAGCGTTGTCTGTAGAAGGCTCTGTTTACAATATAAATATAGTCAATGGTCGTGTAGGGATAGATCCTATGACTGGGATTAAAGATTTTGCCGTTGATCCGAAAAATCCAGAGCACATTGTATGGCTCAAGAATGATAATACTTTGGTGCATCAAAACATTAGAGACCTGATACCGCCAGTTTATACCCCAATAATCATACCGAATCTTCAAAATCAAGCGATTCAAAATGTTTGGTTGTATCGCAATAGACTTGGAATAAAATTAGCGGATGATAGTATTCAAATTCATGAGCTGGAATCAACCCATCCCAGATTGCCGCAACCTAAAAAAGTTACCGTGGCATCATTATTGCGAAAAAGTTATAAAATAGCGATGCGCAATAAAACGCTCACGTTTGGGATTCCTGCATTAGCAGTGGGATATTGGTGGCTTTTTAATAAGTTTGCAAATCTTCAAGTAGATGTTCAAAAATAAGAGCATATTTTTAATTGTATGCCTCAATCTATATTTCGTATGCTTTCTTTACATAAAGCACATAAAAGATAAAAGGAAGCATAATGAAAATAACTTTTTTGGGCGCAACACAAGAAGTAACCGGATCAAAATATCTGGTTGAAGCACCAAATACCAAAATATTAGTTGATTGTGGATTATTTCAAGGACCTTATAAAGTTTCTAAACATAATTGGGATAAGTTTCCTTTAGATCCTTCATCGATTAACGCAATTATTTTAACGCATGCGCATATTGATCATTCCGGATATATTCCTTTATTAATAAAGAATGGCTTTAAGGGTAAAATCTATTGTTCTCAAGCCACTTTTGAACTATGCAGAATTTTATTGCTGGATAATGGAAGCTTGCAAGAAGAATTTTCAAAACGGTTTAATGAGCGCAGAGATCCTAATACTCCTGCACAAGAGCCATTATATACTAAAGCGGATGCTGAATATGCTTTATCGTTTTTTCACGTGGTTGAATATGAGAAGAGCTTCTCTCTTGGTTCACTTACGATTCGCTTGATTCGCTGCAGTCATATTTTAGGTTCATCATTTGTGGTAATATCCGATGGTAAAAAAACTCTCAGCTTTTCAGGAGACATGGGTGGCACCGATCAGCTAATAATGAAGGCTCCCAATTATCTAACGCAAACCGATTATTTAGTTTTAGAATCCACCTATGGTGATAGAGAGCACGAAGAGGGCGATCCCATCGCAGAGTTAGGCCACATCATAAATACTGCGGTAGCGCAGGGGGGAATAATTTTGATACCTGCTTTTGCCGTAGTGAGAACTCAGACGATTCTGTATTGTTTATATCAATTAAAACAAAAGAAAATGATCCCCGAAATTCCTATTTACTTAGATAGCCCTATGGCTAAAAGTGTGAACGATATTTTTTGTGAGTATGAAGAAGATTACTCAATGCCAGCCTCTTTGTGTAATGAGATTTTTAAAACGGTTACATCCACAACTTCCGTAGAAGATTCAAAGCGCTTAGATAATCTTAAAGGTTCTGCCATAATTGTTGCCGGAAGTGGCATGGTTGAGGGCGGGCGTATGATACACCACTTAAAAAAATATGTTTCTGATCCTAAAGCCACGGTAGTATTGGTAGGATATCAGGGGGTGGGCACCACAGGCCGTGATTTAGTTGATGGAGCAAAAATGATAAAGATATTAGGCCAGCCGTATCAAGTGCGTGCAAAAATAAAAATGATAAACTTATTTTCAGCCCATGCAGATTATAATGAAATTTTAGAGTGGTTATCACATTTGCAACAGGCTCCTCAAAGGATATTTCTCACGCATGGCGAGCTTGAGTCCGCTCAATCGTTAAAAGCCAGAATAGAGCAGCGCTTTGGATGGCGAGTTACTATTCCCAAATATCAGGAATCGTTTGATTTAGATTAATCTTTAATCTGATATTTCACTTGCTAAAATAAGCTGTGAATTTTCTAAATTATTTCCGCGCAAATAAAGATAGGCGGTAATATTATGCGCTCCGTTGATTAAATCAATAGGATCAGGTTCGCTTATTATTGCAGTTCCTTGCCCCAGATGCGTTTCTAGCATTTGTTCGCAACTATCCAGCTTCTCGGATAAATGAACGCGTAAGGTAACTAATGGATAAATTTTTTCTTTAGTACGACCGGTTAACATGGGGTAAGTTTTTGATTCTGGATCTATAACGGTCACCGCTGCAGCAAGCACTTGAGTGGTATTTAAATCTTTTTTTGCCAGTTTTAATAGGAGAGGTTCTTCTTGCTGGGTTAGTTCTCTTTTTACTTGATCTTTAAAATTATTAGCCCAGCTATAAATGCTCCATTGTTTACCCGTTTGATTATGAATAAGTACCCTCATTTCCATGGGGATAGTTGCTATTGCGTGCAAAGCAAGGATAAATAATAACATCTTTTTCATGGCATTCTCCCACGTTACATTGAAAATCATATGCAAAGTATTAGAGGTAATCTATAACCAGGAATAAAAAAGAAATAGTTATTTTTGACATTTCGAGCAAAAGAAGCTCCAGCGGTTTCTTTTGCCCGTCTTTTTTCTTTGAACGGATGATCCGCAATGTGGACATTCTTTCTTGCGATAGATTTGTAAATTTTTCTTAAGCTCAAACTGTTTTCTTAGTTCCAAAAATTTTTGCGAAAATAGGCGAGTATTGAGAGCAATATCTTTAAGCTTCTTGGTAGATAAATCGGCAATTTTTTTGGTGGGTTTTACTTTGCTCATAAAAAGTGCTTCATTTTTGATAATGTTGCCAACGCCGGCAAATATATCTTGATCCAGAAGAACATCATCAATAGTAGATGCCGGATGTTTTTGCACCGCTTTTATAATTTTTTTCATATCCCATTCGGGCGATAAAATATCAAATGAAAAATCTAATTTTCTTTTTAATTGCGCCAGCGCAAAGCAACGCACGGCGCAATTATATAAGAAGAGTGAGTGAGTATTAGTAATGAGTGCTAAGCGAGGCGCCATTCCTTCTCGCTGTTCATCAATGCGATAGCTGCCAAACATTAAAAAATGCGCGGCCAAGGCATTATGATCAAGTTGTATAATGAGCCGCTTGCCGAATGCATATATTTCTTTAATTTTTTGTTTGAGTAAAACTTCTTTATCAAATTTTGCATTGCCTGAAGCTTTAAGAATTGTGGAACCAACCAAAAGTTGTAATTCCTCTGCGAGCAAATGTATTGATGGGCCTTCCATTTAGCGGCTCACTTTTTTTGAAGATTTTTTCTTAATTAGTTTTTTGCCTTCAAAGATTTGTTCCAGTGTTCTGCCAGTTTTCACTGAATAGTTCCAAGAAGAAGGCTTTCTTCCGCCAACTTGCGCATATTTATCATCTAACTTGATAAAGAGCCAGCGTTGCTTTTTGCTGATTCTGATGAGTAAAAAATCGCCGTGTAGTTTTTTGCCTTCAAGGGTGAGTAAAAGAAACCCTTGTTTGAGCCCTTGTGCCAAAGAAATTTTCTTGCCGGCAGAATTTTGAGTGAATCCCGTATACAACCCTTTTTCCCAGACCATTACGGGGCCGGCTCCATAACTGCCTTCAGGAATCACTCCTTCAAAGTGGCGATACCAAAAGGGATGATCATTTACCTGAATTGCAAGCATAGGTTTAGAGGGATTTAATGAAATTTCACGGAGAGCCCAGGATTTCAAAGTTCCTTCAATTTCAAGCCGTAAATCATAATGCAAGTGAGTAGCCTGATGTTTATGGATCATGAAAATTGGTTTTCTTTGTTTCATGAGCTCTCCAGATCAAATTACTTTTGTAATTTTAATAATTCGAATGTTTGCACTGCGCGTTCACGTTCGCGCTTTTCGTGTGCGGCAAGTTTTTTAGGAACTTTGGTTTTGCTTGGATCAGCATCAAGTTCTTTGCCGATTGCGTCTAATTCTGCATTTGCTTTTTCTACCACTGCAAGAGAATCCGCCCAAGCATGCGCATTGTTTTTTAACTGTTTTTCTACTGCTTGGCTTTCTTTTTTAAGGTGCGCTGCTTTAGGATTCATGAGGGTAGCCATTACATGTGCTTCACCTTCATGTTCTTCACTCCAGAATTGTACCTCTTCACGTTCGCTTAATTGTTTGCCTTCTGCTTTTTTCTTTGCATACGCAGTCTCTTTATTCATATGATCAAGAAGCGCTTTTTCAAGATCTTTTTGCTCTTTTGGTTTTTCCTTTGAGTCCTTTACATCAGCCATCACATCATTTTGATATGCGATCATCTCATCGCACAATTGAATAAACTCTTTTCTATCTGCTTCGCTCAGATTGGCTTTACTAAATTTCTGTAGTTTTTGTTCTAACTCCATACCGCGTTTTTTGAGGGCGCCGTTATTAGTAAATTCAGCTGCAAATTCTCCATGTTCCACCATTTGGGCTGCCCAGAAGCGAATATTATCATCTATAAGCGAAGTATTTTTAGGTGAAGCAGCTTTGGTACGTCCAGCGTTCATTTTTTTAGATGAAGCAACTGCGGGGCGCATCACCTTCTCTGCCTGTAACAAGTTAGAAGCAAAAATTAACAATGCTATTATAAGTGATCTGCTGCACTTTAGTTTCATATAAAACTCCTTCTGTTTATTTTTTGAAACTTATTTAGGTATATCTTTAATTTAATGTGCCAAACAATAGTTTTAGAAAAGGACTTTATGAAAGCGTTAGTGTTAAAAGGCGTAGGTAACATTGCATTAGAAGAAGTTACTTCTCCCAAAATTAAGAATCCTACTGATGTAATTGTAAGCTTAACGATGACCACGATTTGCGGCACTGATTTGCATTCAGTTCGTGGTACAATTCCTGGCTATAAGCCCGGAACTATTTTAGGGCATGAGGGAATAGGAATTGTTGAAGAGATAGGAAGTGGCATAAAAAATTTTAAGAAGGGGGATCGAGTAATAATTCCCTCTACCATTGCCTGTGGTGAATGCTTTTATTGCAAGAAAGAGATCTATTCGCAATGCAACAGAGCCAATCCGAATGGACCAGATACAGGAGGTGCTTTTTACGGAAGCCCATTGCCTGCTGGCGGCTATAATGGCATGCAAGCAGAAAAAGTTTTAGTACCCTTTGCCGATAATTCATTGGTAAAAGTTCCTGATTCATTAACCGATGAGCAGGTGATTTTATTATCTGATATTTTGCCAACCTCATATATGGCTGTGGAAAATATTGATCCCCAAAAAGATGATGTGGTTGCAGTGTTTGGCTGTGGAATCGTAGGACAATTAGCAATCTTGTGTTTAAAGCAATTTGGCATCGAAAATATTTACGCGATCGATCGAGTTCCCTATCGCTTAGATATTGCTAAAAAGCAAGGAGCCCATACCATTAATTTTGATGAGGTTGATCCGGTTAAAGAGCTTAAAAAGCTCAATAATAATCAAGGGCCAAATAAAATTATCGATGCAGTAGGAACCGATGCTGAACAACCAAATCGAATCGCAGCGTGGCTTAAAGAGATGGTTGCTGGCCCCGATTTTAAAGAGGAAGTAAAAAAAGTAGCTCCACGAACGAATCCCGATGGCGCAAACTGGGAGCCGGGTAACGGTCCTTCTCAAGTGTTGCGCTGGGCAGTTGATGCAATTGCAAAAGCAGGAACGCTTTCTGTTATTGGCGTTTATACTGAATTGATGGATAATTTTCCGATTGGCGCATCGATGGAGAAAAATCTTACGATTAAAATGGGAGATTGCAACCATCGCCATTATATTCCCGGATTATTAAAATGGGTGGAAGAAGGTAAAGTAGATCTCACTCAATTTTTAACCAAACATCTTACCTTTGATGAGATTGTTGAGGCATATAAATCTTTTGACAAACGGGAAAATGGGTGGCTCAAAGTAGCAATTAAAGTGCGCTAGAATTGAAGTTATTAATTTTTTAATTAAAAGAGGAAAAGAATGAAATTGATTCGATTAAGCTTGCTGATGTTATTCGCCAATGCTTTGGTGTATTCCGCTATGCCGCAGAATATGAGAGTGGAGATATTAAATCAATCAAGAAAACCTATGAATATCAAATGGACTGAGAAACCAGGAACATCTATTAACAATAAAGATTTTAAACAAACAAAACTGGGGTCAGGCCAAAAAACGCAAGTAGTAGTAGCAAATGAGTATTTTCCCGTAGAAGCAGTAGTTGAAACCGGTAATGAATATGAAATTAGCTATAATCCAACTACGGTGAAAGTAGAGATTAAAAGAAAAGTTAATGTGGTAGATAAAAATGGTGGCCGTTCTTATAGAATGGAAACGGTTCAAGAGATTCCAGCTACTGCCAATCTTAAGTATACCGCGACATTAGATTAGGAAATATCTTTGAAAAGATAGAGGGCATCTGGTGTGGGTGCCACTATCTTTAATCATTAAACAAATGTTGAAAATACCGTTCAGGATTATCCAAGAATCGTTTAGTGATTTGATAATGATCCGTGTCTTGGTAATTCATGCGGATGAGTGTTCCTGAATCGCATGAATAGGTAGTTGCATTGGGATACGCAAGAAGAATTGGCGAATGAGTTGCAATAATAAATTGCGAATCGGGATTTTTACATGTTTCATGAATAATCGCCAGCAATGAAAGTTGCCGTTGCGGCGAAAGTGCAGCCTCAGGCTCATCAAAGATAAAAAAGCCATTCTTTCCTAATCGATTCTTAAAGAAGGATAGAAAGCTTTCTCCATGCGATTGATGATGCAATGATTTGCCGCCATAAGAATCATACGCTCGATAATCTATCTGAGCGATCATATCAATATGATTTGCAAGATTATAAAAACTTTCTGCGCGAAAAAAGTAACCATTGGTTGGCTTCATGCGCCAAGAAAGAGTCATCTGTTCGCTTAAAATCCGTGCAGCTGAATACATGCCTTCTTGCGAGGTTTTAAAGTGAATATTTTTGCTCCCGCCTTCAGGGCCAAATCCTGTTTTTTCTGCGATAGCTTCTAGAATAGTGGATTTTCCTGTGCCGTTTTCACCAATAAAAAAAGTTACTTGGGTGGGAAAATTAATTTCTTGCAGATTCTTGATAATCGGCAAGCAAAAGGGAAATTGATTGCGATCAACCGCTTCATCGAAATTTACGGTAATTGTATCCAGTAAGGGGCCATCTAGAAAATGGCCCGCATTTCTTTTCTTTTTCATAATTACTTATTATCAAAAATTCCTGAAACTGATTCACCATGGTGAATTCTATTAATTGCTTCAGCAATAAGTGGCGCAACCGAAATATAGGCAATATTATCCGGCTTTTTGCCGCGTAACGGAATGGTATCAGCAGTGATGAGCTCATCAATCACTGAATTGCTGATTTTTTCCATCGCATTGCCCGAGAATACCGGATGGGTAATCACCGCAAACACCCTGCGTGCTCCCAGATCTTTAAGTAGTTGTGCAGCTTTCACCAGCGTGCCACCCGTATCACACATATCATCTACAATAATAGCATCGGCATCCTTCACATCGCCAATAAGGCTCATAGAGGCAACGACGCCGGCGGCAGCTCGTTGCTTACTAATAAGGGCTATATCGGCATCGATGCCTTGTTTATTTAATTGTTTAATGAATTGATTTGCGCGTTCAACGCCACCAGCATCAGGGGAAACTACTACTGCATTTTTTAATTGTTTTTCAAGGAGCTGTGGGATAAAGGTAGCTGCGGCATGAAGATTATCCACCGGAATTTTATGGAAGAACCCTTGTATTTGCCCGCAATGCAGATCGATGGTTAAAACACGATCAGCGCCCGCATGTTCAATGAGCGCTGCTATTTGAGAGGCAGAAATGGGTACGCGGGGAGCACTTTTGCGATCTTGGCGTGCGTAGCCAAAATAGGGCATTACTACAGTGATACTAGCAACTGATGCACGCTTAAAAGTATCGATTAATAATAATAGTTCTACAAGGTTATCATTAACACTTTGCTTTTCGCACGGGCAGGTAGGTTGAATAATATAGACATCTTTACCACGCACGCTC
>CAYMRF010000042.1:0-12300 GCA_964392765.1 uncultured Pseudomonadota bacterium | reverse complement strand
ATCGTTCTTCTTCTTCTACTTGCTCGTCTACTAAATCTTGATCATCGAGCAAATCAGTGGGAGATTTGTCATAAAATTCTTTTATTGCATCAGCAATATCTCTGCCTAAGCCCACACGAAATTGAATGTCTTCAGAAGTATAGGCGCCCATTGCCGGCAACAAATCTTGATTATCCGGATCACTGGCAACTACCACCATGATATCATCATCCATCTCCAGAGGAATAATGCGATTACGCAGTAAAAAATCTTTGGGGAAATTACGCAATAATTGCGTATCAAAAAAATAACCAGTTACATCAACGGGCGGAACTTGAAAATATTCACTAAGCGCGCGCAATAATGCTGCTTCTTCTACTAATCCTTCCTCTAATAAAAAATCATCAAAATTCTCTTTTTCTGAATTTTTAAATGATCGCTGTAATGCACGCCCCTCTGCTTCATCTACTACTCGATGCTTCACTAAAATATCGCACAGTGCTTGTGCAAACGTTTCCCTTTTTTCCATCGCTAATCCTTTCAGCTCACCTTTGCTCCAAAACAGAACCCAATTATAAAACTAAAAATGATGAGAATGTTGTTTTTAGACCAATCCCAAACCATTGCCAAAATATCAGCGTCAGCTCGTGCGGGCTCTATGCCGCAACATTCTTGAACTCTAATCCAATTGATGTTTACATTAATGAGTTCCAGCTGATTAAGAAGAATGAGAATTGCGGTGAAAATCAGGCCTGCAATAAAATAATTTGCATAGCGCTTCCATAAAAATCCGGATAAAAATCCAATCCCAAAAAATAGCGCCATATCAAGAACTTTATGTTTTGAGAAATTTAATTTTTCTCCGAGCTTATCTAACTGCAAAGAATTTTTAAATCTATCAAACCATCCAACTTCTACCGGCTTTGATGATCCAACCATAGCGTCTCCTTTTTAAATGATATGCTAGCTCGAGTATAGTGATGCTCTATAAAATGAAGCAAGGGTTTTACCCAGCTTTGAAAATAATACGAAGAATGTTTAGAAAATATATTTGACGCAAAAAAAGAAGAGGCACCAAATTTTGGTGCCTCTTCAAACTTATTTAAAAGTAATAGTTAATTACTTAACCATTGCTTTCAATGCTTTACCTGCTCTGAATTTAGGAACTCTTTTTGCAGGGATTTGCATTTTCTTGCCAGTAGCTGGGTTTACACCAACTCTGCTTTTTCTTTTCATAACGGTGAAGCTACCGAAACCGGTAAGAACAACGTCTTTATTGCCTTTTAATGCTGAACCAACTGTAGAAATAAATGCTTCTAAAGCATCTTTACAGTGCGATTTAGACATTTTGGTCATTTTCGCCATGCTTTCAACTAATTTTGCTTTGTTCATAAAAATTCCTTAAAATTTAATTTTTTTAATTTTACAATTTTTGAGCCAACAAAAACTAATACTAATTTGTACAATAGTAAGACAATAAAAATTGTCAAGTTTTTTTAATGCGTTCAGGGAAAAATGAATTTAATTTTTCTCTTACTATATTTACATGCCAATTTAAATAATCTCAACTTTGAATAAAGAGCTGCCCAGCCAGTCAGCCCATTCTTCCGTCTTCGCCAAGGCTACGCCGGACACGGTCGCCTTTTTAAATGAATTATTCATTGACTGGCGTCAGCCAACCGTAGCTCGTAAAAGCGAAGGTTGGTGCCGAGAGCCGGACTCGAACCGGCACGAGATATAATCCCGAAGGATTTTAAGTCCTTTGCGTCTACCAATTCCGCCATCCCGGCACACAATTTTTTATGTCTGTCAAAGTTTATATTTTGCTGGATTTGATCTCAGCCTGCCAAGCTATCTGCCCATTCTTCCGTCTTCGCTAAAGCTTCGCCGGACACGGTCGCTTTTTTCAATGATTTATTCATTGACTGGCGTCAGCCAGACGTAGCTTGCCGAGCCGGAAGGCCCGGATAAGCGTAGACTGGAGGCGGCACCCGGACTCGAACCGGGGATCAAGGTTTTGCAGACCCACGCCTTACCACTTGGCTATGCCGCCGCTTGTTGAGAATTTTCTTCAGCAGGAGCTGGTGCTGCTGCTGCTAATAATCCACGTGCAGTCATCTTTTGGTGCAAATCTTCTGCAGAAATAATGGTCACACCTGCGTGATCCGCTTCTGCTGGCTTTTCGTTTGCTGCTGCTAAGTATGAAGCTTTGCAAGTTCCTTCAACAGGATAATTGCCTTCTGATTTCATATTCATTTGATACCATTCTGCAGTACCACCTTCATATGCCCAAACATTTTCAAAGCCCATATCTTTCAATTTTTGTGCTGCTGCGCCGCTTGCGGTACACATATAGTTTGCACAATACACAACAACTTCTGAAGATTTATCTAAATCTTTTGCAAATGTCTCAACCTGGTCAAATGGCACGTTGATTGACCCTGCAATTCTGCAATCTTCATAACTTTCTTTATCTAACACATTGATGACATACAAAGATTTGTTTGCATCATTAGTTGGTTCAGCTTTTTTGCCAAATGGCCAGCATGCAGGAAGCAATGCCAAAATGCTAGTAAGCGCCAACGCAGTAACTACTTGTGTACGATTTGTTTTCATTGATTTTTTCCATCATTAATTTATATCGATATTACTGTACCACATTTTTTTTTATCTGCAATGGCTTTTTAGTACGAAAAGCCATTTGAATCATTTTATTTCGTTATTATCTGGGACTCCTCTCTCAAAACGGTCATTTTTTAGGCCATTATTACGAGATAAATTGGAAGAAACGTCCCCATCTAATGCGAGTCCAAAAATCGACTGGATTTCGAATAAGATCCAAGATCCACCAATCTTCACCGCTATCAATAGACCAAATACGGAATAAAATTCTTCCGTGAATTAAACGACCATCCACCGGTCCAAACATGCGGCTATCGCCACTATTTAAGCGGTTATCGCCCATGAGCCAATATTCATTATCTTTTAATTGCACTCGGAAAACATCTGATCCATCCCAATAGCGCTCATCTCCTGCCGGCGCCTCATTGCCTGATTTTGAATCATCAATAATGCTGCCCGGATACACTAAAATGGGTTGTCCATTTGGTTTATAAACCAATGATTCTTTCATGCGATAGAATGGTTGATCTTCATATGATTTTTCTGGATCATATGATTTTCTCAAAATCTCTTGCACAAACTTTTTATTAAGAAATGCTTCGAACTGAGTTGGGCTTAATTTATTTTGAGACATTAATGAAATTGCTTCATCGGTAATATTTTTTGCAAGTTCATTTGGCTCAGTTCTTAATACGGCAATTAATGGGTATTTATTTAAATACGGTTCGTCTACTTTTTCACCATTTCGATAGAGCACCGGTTTGCCATCTTCCACTTTTCCTTCAAGCAAGTCGCCCGGTAAACCGATGATACGCTTGGTGAGATTCTGCGGTCCCCATACATATTCTTCAAATAAACGTTTTAATTTATTATCGGAATATTCATATAAAGGACTATTGAGAGAAATAATATGGCCACGTTTTGGCTTAGAAAATAAATACGTAAATTTATCGGCAAAGAATCGTTCGCCAACAAGCATGGTAGTTTCCATCGAACCGGTTGGCACTTGATATAAGCCAAAGAAAAATGTTCTGATTAAAAAAACCACCAGAAGTATAAAAACTATTTGTTTGAGCTGTTCAAAAAAGCCCTGTTTTTGGGTCGCCTTACGAGAAGAAAACATTTTTCATCCTACAATCATATTTGTATTATTTTTTTTACGACCACGATAGTGTAGCACTCATTTCAGATTCAATCTAGATGCTACCTCCAATAAAGCCTTATGGGCTGCTTTATGCTGACATTCATGACCATTATCCACATCATCGCTCTCACAAAATTGCGCGGGAATTAAGGTATTCATTATCTCTTCAAACTCGCGATTTATCTGCGCCTGATCATCATCTTGCTTTAGAGGAGCATTTGTTTTTACTTGCGTGGTTTTGGTATACTTAAAACACTCTTGCCAATCGGAGCAGTCAGCATCTAATGTAAATGCCCAATTTGGTCTATCTATATGGTCAGCACTAGCAGCATGCATTTTAATAATGGGAGAACTCACCATTGGATTACTTAACTGCGCAAAGAAAAGCATCAGCATGCCAAACATTCTTTTCATAGATAACTCATTATTATTTAAGAATAGTACCGTTAGTTACTTTTGCATGCGGAGAAAGTACGCTAAACACATTTTCATCAGCTGCAGTGAGCAACATTCCTTGGGATTCCATGCCCATCATTTTTCGTGGTTTTAAGTTCACCACAAATACCGCTTGTTTATTAAGCAAGTCTTCTGGCTTGAAATATTTGCGAACACCCGAAAGGATTTGCCGTTTGCCCGTTGCGCCAAAATCAACTTGCAACTTATACAATTTATCAGAGCCCGATACTTCTTCGCATTGTTCAATGGTTCCTACCATCAATTTTACTTTTGCAAAATCCTCTATGGCAATGCTATCGTCTACTGCAGGTGCAGTTGCTGCTGTTATTTCAGGTTTAGTTTCTTCTAATGGTTTTGCAAATAAAGTATCAATTTTGGTAATCATAAACTTCTTGTTCCAGGAGTCTTGCGATAGTTGAGTAATATAATCTCTATTCAATTCTAATGTTACGCCAATGCTTGCCAATAGCAGTTCCATCTTTTGTGGCATCACCGGCCAGAGTAAGGTTGCAACCATGTGCAATGCATGTGCGGTAGCTGAAAGAATTTCTGCAAATTGCGCCGGATCTTTTTGCGCTACTTTCCACGGCTCTTGTGAATGAAAATAAGCATTAGTTTGGCTTATAAATTTCCATAGCCGCGCAAGAGCCATATGGAACATAAATTCATTCATCTCTTTTTGATACTCTTTAACTGCTGCAACACCCTCTTGATATAGCCCAAGTGCCGGAGCAGACCATTTTTGAGGTGGCACCAACTCTTTCAAATTATATTTGAGCGCCAAGGTAGACATGCGATTCAGCAAGTTTCCTAAATCATCCGCTAAATCTGATGAAATTTTTTGTTCTAAATCGGCAGTAGTAAATTCACCATCATGCGTGATTGCCATTTGGCGCATTAAATAATAACGCACTGAATCAGCGCCATACGCTTGATATAATGCATGCGGATCAATCACATTGCCAAATGATTTAGACATTTTTTGTGCACCAACTTTAAACCATCCGTGTACCAATAAATGTTTTGGCAAAGGGAGTCCCGAAGCCATTAAGAATGCTGGCCAATAAACGGCGTGAAAGCGCACAATATCTTTGCCCATCACATGCACATCAGCGGGCCACCATGAGGCAAACTCTTTCTCTTTACCTTTTTGTGCATAGCCAATTGCCGTAATATAATTGTTCAATGCATCAGCCCACACATAGGTGACGTGCTTGGAATCATGAGGAAACGGCACACCCCATTTAACGGTGGTGCGCGAGATACTTAAATCTTTGAGCCCTGCTTTTACAAAGTTGATAACTTCTTGTGCACGTTCTTTTGGAACGATAAAATGAGGATTTTCTTCATAAAATTTGAGCAACTTATCTTGATACGCAGAAAGTTTGAAAAAATACGCTTCTTCAGAAACCCAATGGGTTTCTCTGCCGCAAGATGGGCAGTTGGGAGCGGTTTCACTTTTCTCAAATTCAGTTATAAATGTTTCATCGTGCGTGCAATACCAACCTTCATAGAATGATTTATAAATATCACCTTTCTCTATGAGCTTGAGAATCCACTCTTGCACTGCTTTAATGTGAAAATCATTGGTGGTGCGCATGAAGATATCATATTGAATATCATACTCTTTCCACACATCTTTATAGGCATCAATAAAGCTGTTTACAAATGTTTGCGGATCTTTACCTGCTTTTTCTGCGGCTTGGGCAATCTTTTGGCCAAATTCATCAGTGCCAGTTAAGAAAAACGTGCGATTATTTTTAAGTTGATGCCAACGCTTTAAAACATCGGCAATTACGGTGGAATACAGATGGCCTAAATGGGGTTTGGCCGTAACATAATAGATGGGAGTGGTTACATAAAATTTATTATCAGTGCTCATGAATATCTTTATAGTAACAAGGGTGATTTGCTATTTATAACATTAGCATAACCAAAAAAATGGATTTGTGCACCCAGACTACGCTTATTCTGCCATCACAACAGGCTATGCCAAGCCCTTCTCATGCAAGGCATGAAATAAAAAACGCCCCTGGCAATATGCCAAGAGCGCCCTAACCTGTAATTTGTATTACGAGATAAATTTATCTTTCAATTGCTCACGATAGATAGTTTTCATCCATGAAACAAGTGAAAGCTCAGCATTATCAATATCTTCTACGCAATTAAAATCTTGCTCGCCTACTGATTCATCGTCTAAATTGCCAATAGTTTCCTTTTCAGCCAAGAGAATCACGATAAGCTTTGCTAACAACATTTCAAGATGCTCTAAGCGTGCTAACGCCTCTTTACAACACTCTTTAACGCCATTATCATTCTGCTGAGTTACGTTTAAATCAAGAATGTAATTTTGTATTTGTTGTGCCATCTGATTTAATTGATCAATTGAACGTTCAATGCGCACCATAGGGGTTTCCCAGAACCACCATCTGCTTTCTATTTGCTCTTTTACTGATATATCCTCTTGGCGTTCCATACCGTCAATAAATTGAGTAAACATCGCAAGTAGATCTTGCTTATCTTTTTTAGAAAGACGATTACCATGAACTTTGTCTGCCGTAATGGTTAGAGTAGAAAGGATAAAAATGCCTGCAAATAATTGCTTTATCATGTACTTCTCCTTAAAGACTAATAAAAACTATTTTTAGTATTACAAGATTTTAAGAGGCGAAGTCAATCCTGTGATATTTATGCGGCCAGGACTTCAATCCAGAGAGCATTAATCTCATCATCAGAGATTACGTTTCTAAAGAAATCAAAGGTTTTAAAGCGCTCAACTGGGCAAAATGCTGCTTGTTCTTCAGGCATTAACGCCGTGAGGGGTGAACAATATCCAAAGCTTTCCACATGATGGGCCACTACTTCTTTTCTAAAAAGATAATTAAGAAATTGGTAAATCATCTCATCTTTTTGAGTTGCCGCAGGAATCGCCATGGAATCTATCACCACAAAGCTTCCTTCTTGCGGGATCACCATATTAATATTGGGATGCTCTTTATGCAGTCTCGATAATTCTGGGCTCATAATCGCTGCGATACCACAACTCTTGCTCTGCAATAAATTATCAGAACGTGAAATTGAATATACTTCCACTTGCTTCTTTTGCCGAATCAGTTCATCGCGCACTTTTTCGCGGGCACTCTTATCCTTCAGAGCATCGATGCTGCCAAAAAGATATTGTGCCGTTAAGAGAATTGCTTCCCGCGCATCATCGGTCATACAAATACGTGCATGAGGGCACGATTTGCAATCGAATAAGGTAGACCACTGCGCCGGCGGTGATCCGTTTTTAAACAGATCACTATCATACCCAATCCCATACACTCCCCAGTAATAAGGAATTGAATAATCATTATTAGGATCGGCGTACGTGTTAAGCAGTAAAGGATTTAATTCATTCCAAAAATTTAGGCGTGAACGATCAATTTTTTTCACCAGCTTTTGCTGAATAAGTAATTCCAGGGAATGATCATCGGGGATAATGATATCATAACCACTTCCATGCGTAGCTGCCACCTTACTTAATAAAGCAGGGCCATTCTCAAAATAGGTGATATATAATTTTATGCCTGTTTCTTGCTCAAATTGTTTTAAGTAAACCGGGTCAAGCAATAAAGGCCATGAAAATATCGTGAGCGATCTTTCACTTTTAAAATGCTTCATGATGCTCGGAAGCATAAGAAAAAATGCTATGGTCATAGCCCAAAAAAAGAATATCCCTAATCGCACCAGCGATGAAATAAACGGTATTCTCATTGCAGCAAATCCGTCTTTTTAATTTTAAGAGAAGAAAATAACAACACTAAAAGACTACTTACTACCAGCAAGAGAGTAGAAAGCGCATTGACCATCGGCGTTGCACCAGAGCGAATCATTACAAAAATATATATCGGCAATGTTTGCGTGGATCCACCAGAGCAGAAAAAGGAGATAATAAAATCATCCAGCGAAAGCACAAATACCAATAACCCCGCAGCCATTAATGAAGGTAATAGTAAAGGAACCATCACACGGCGTAATGTTTGCCCTTCAGTTGCACCCAGATCAAGCGCTGCCTCCATATACCGCTTATCAAGCTCTTCATATTGAGAATGTAAAATTGGCACCACGTATCCTAAACCAATTAAGGTATGGCCGGCGATTAACGTGGTTAATCCCAGCGGCACTGAAAAGAAAGAGAAAAGCGTGAGCAATCCAACGGCCAACACAATCTCTGGAACGGCAAGACTCGCATAAAACATTACAAAAAATCTGCCTAAGAAATTGCGTGCGCCATAATACACAAACAAGAGACCTAGGGTTAAACTCAATGCCACTGAAGAAGTAGCAACAATAAGTGAATTTTTTAAGGCGAGCCAAATATCACGGGAACCCCAAAGTGCATGATACCATTTAAGGGAAAATCCTTGCCATGCAAAAGGCAAATCGGAGCTATTAAAAGAAAAAAGCACCAAAATCACAATCGGCACATACAAAAAGAGATAGGCAAAAACAGAAAGTGCCATTAAAAGATAGGTGAGCAATTTATTTTTATATCGAATCATTATTGCCCCTTAGGCTGCGAACGCATGCCACTTCTTTTACTGAAATACCAATAGAGTACCCCGATTGCTCCCAGTAGTAACAATCCACTCAAACACGTAAACGCCGCGCCTAAATGTGGGTTGCGCGCCGATAAGAAATATTGTGTAATTAATGAACCCACAAAAAGTTGCTTGCCGCCTCCTAATAAGGTGGGCACCACGAATTCCCCAAACGAGGGAACAAAAACCAGAAAAAAACCAGTGCGGATTCCAGGCATTGATAGGGGTATAGTTATCTTTCTAAATGCTTGCCATTGAGATGCGCCCAAATCAGCCGCAGCCTCAAACATTCGCTTATCAACTTTTTCTAATGCGGTATAAAGCGGAAAAATCATGAAGGGTAAATAGCAGTAGACCATCACCACATAAATCGCAAACGTTGTATTAAGCATATGAATCGGATGACTTATCAAACCTAATTTCATAAAAAAAGTATTAAGTAATCCATTATGCTCAAGCACAAAAAACCAGGAATAGACCTGCACCATTAAGCTAGTCCAAAAAGGCAAGATTAAAAAGAATAAGAAAATATTTTTGAATCGTTCTATCTTCACTGCAATCACATACGCAAGCGGATAAGCGAGCACTAAGCAAATGCAAGCGGTGACAAATGCTAGCACCAGTGAGCGCATAATCACCCAAAAAAAGAGCGGCGCCATAACATGAGCATAATGATCAAGAGTAAAAATCGGAGTACCGTGCACATTAACTGCTTTCACAAAGCTAAGGAAAATAACTAATGCGACCGGAATATAAAAAAACAAAATCTGCCAAGCAACTGCTGGCATGGTCATGAAAAAGTTAAATTCGCTTGCTAAAATCTCTCTTAATTTCATCGTTCTAAAAGCACCACATTTATTTCCGTTCGTATCCCTCTACTCGCTTCGCTCCATCGGGACGAACGGACTTTTCCGATTGCCCTGAGCCAAGTCGAATGATCGAAACGAACGAAACCGTTCGCCTCGATGGAGGCTCCGAAGGAGCCGAATGGAGAGGTTTCAACTATCTTCATCGTTCTAAAAGCACCACATTTTCTTTTTGCCAATACAAGTAAACCGTATCATCATAATCGATAACTTCTTTAGGAAAATGTTCTTCGTTTTGCTCAAATACTTGCACTATCTGGCCATTGCTCAAACGGACGTTGTATTGAGTGGAGCGGCCATGATATACAATAGATGCCACAATTCCCTGCAAATTATTTGAAAAACCTTCAAGGGGGGTCTTGCTAATATCAATTTTTTCAGGGCGTATGCTCATAAACACATGCGCACCATCTTTTGCCCATTCTTTTCCGATTGGCTTTACTACTTCACACTGGCCAATGCCCTCAATTTCTAAACATTGCTGGCCATTGTTAGTACGCAACACTCCTCTAAAAATATTAGTTGAGCCCACGAATTGAGCCACAAACGTTGAAGCGGGAAATTCATAAATCTCTTTTGGAGTTCCAATCTGCTCAATCTGGCCATCTGGGTTCATAATCGCCATAATATCGGCAACCGTAAGCGCTTCAAATTGATCATGAGTCACATACACAAAGGTAGTCTTGAGGGTACTTTGCAAATCGATCAATTCAATGAGCATGCGTTCGCGAAGCTTTAAATCAAGAGCTGCTAAGGGTTCATCTAGCAAAAGCACTTCCGGTTCATTAATAATGGCACGCGCAAGCGCCACGCGCTGCTGTTGCCCCCCCGAAAGTTGCTGAATTGATTTATACAGATGCTTCTCTAAATGCACCGTCTTAATAGCTTTTTGCACCTTTTGCTCAATAACCTCTTGAGGCACATTTTTAATGCGTTGGCTAAATGCTATGTTTTCATAGACGTTCAAGTGAGGGAATAAGGCATAATTTTGAAACACCGTATTAATATGCCGTTCATTGATGGGCACATGAGTGATATCCTCATCTCCTAAAGAGATCTTGCCTTCATCTACTTCTTCAAATCCGGCAATAAGGCGTAAAATGGTAGTTTTACCACTTCCGCTGGGCCCGAGGAGCGCAAAAATTTTGCCACCAGGGATCGTGAGATTAATATTTTCAAGAATGGTTTCACCATGAAACGTCTTCTTGACGTTTTGAAGCCTAATGTTTCTCATCTTTTCGTGCCACCCGTGCATATGCCATAGGAACTACCACATCAGATAATGTGCATGGTATTACCACTGCAATAATAATAAATATAAAAACAAACCCGATATCTTTATACCAGTCCATAAATCCATGGGCAACTAAATAAAATGTAGCTGCAAGTGAGCTAATGAAGATATGAACAAAATGAGAAAAGAGTGAGTAAAATCTTTGATGTTCCTGATCATGCTTACTTAATACATATCCATTGATAATCCCTACAAAAAGAAAGGGTAAAATATTGGCTAATTCAGTGAAGAAACACAAGTGAAAACTCATGGCAACGCCCAGAGCTCTTCCGCCTAAATAAGGCAAAATAGAATCTGATAGGGTACAAAAAATAACCGGAGTCCAAATACCAACTAAAATTGAAGGTACCAAGGACTTGCAAAACCGACGAAAGGTGACGAGCGTACCTGTAGCTGCGAAGGCAATATGCATAAAGTGAAAGCTGTGAAACAGCATTTGCGAGCCATTTTTTACAATGCTGTGATCTGCTAAATTTTTAAATACCAGCGTTACAAAACTAAGAATAACCAATGCAAAGGCAACTGAGAAAATGGCATAGGGCAAGTGGTGAAATAATTCACTTTTCAGACTATGCTCATGATCATGATAATGATCATGATTATGGTTGTGGTGATCGTGGTTATGATTGTCCATTAACATCCCCGAAAAAAGACCTAATTTTAAATGACAATTTCTACATTAATGGATTTTCAAAATAAATCAAAAAAAATGTATAAAATCCAGAGTAATCTCATTTGAAAGCGCTCGCCTATAATATAAACCCGTTCGCTTCGATAGAGCCCGTAGGGCGAGTGGAGAAGTTTTTGTTGATTTATCATATAAAAAAGACCTCTCCATTCGGCTTCTTCGAAGCCTCCATCGAGGCGAACGGGAGAGAAATCATTTTTTAGATCAGTAAAAGCAACGAATAAGGCTTATTCTATAATTCGGAAGGCCCCTCGATAATCTTTCACCTTAACAAAAGGCTCAATATTCAGATCAGCGGCTCCCGCTTGCGCCGCATCTTTATGCAGGATATCCACAAACTGATCTACCTGCTCTTTAAGACCACAAACAATGATACGTAATTCTTTATCTGCTTGTGCAAATTGGATAGTTCCTTCTACCCCTAATTTGGTGCCCTTTTTTTGGATGTCGGCAATCAACTGCCCGGGACTTGATGCCATAAAGGCTATTCTTAGACATTTCTTCATTATCGCTACTCCTTACTTTTTTGAAGATCGTAGCAGATGGAAGTCTTGAGTGTCAAAAAGTTAATACATTTCGCCGTATCGGCGAGCGCTACAAGAACCATTCATCCTGAGCCTGTCGAAAGATGCGTACGTTTTCTTTAAACATCAAGTTATTTTGTGAGA
>CAYMRF010000041.1:0-12681 GCA_964392765.1 uncultured Pseudomonadota bacterium | reverse complement strand
GAACTTGAAACCGTTACGGCAAAAGTCCTTCAACGTCCTGCAACTTCGCCTCGCACAACTATTGCCACGCAAACTTCTGGGTCTTCCCAAACAGCAACTCCGGCATTCCCCTCTGCAACAGACGCATCATCCGCGGCTACGCCACAAATTATAGATCCGGCAGCAGTGCCCCTTCGAAGAGCTACTATCCTGCAGACTCCTGCCAGTTCTAGAACTGCTCGCTCAACCCTCGTAGCTCCCGCATCAACCGTGCCGAGCCTTGAAGTACCACCAACCAGCAAGCCTTCAGCGATTACTAAAACCAGCGGTATCCGGCAAGCTCCAGCAACTTCTCAAGCAGCAGCTCCTGCAGTTACAACCCTTGCTTCATCCGCATCAGGCCCCTTTAAACCAAAAATTGTTAATCCGGCATCCACTGCAAGCCAAACAGTGGCAATTCTTAGAACCCCACCGGCACGCAAAATGCCCGCTCCTGCGCTTATAACTTCAGCTCCCGTATCTCGCATTACCAAGCCAAAAATTGTTCAACCGCCCGCAACACCCACTCAGTCTACCCAGATCCTAAAAACTCCAGCGGCCCCTAAAATGCCCGCGCCTGCGCTCATTACTCCCGCGCCTGCTCCTCGGATGCAAACCCCCGTGACTCCTGCAGCACCCATAGTTGAGCCGGAAATCACTCCACCAGCGCCGCCCGCAGTTGAACCTGCCCAACCAAAATTATCATTTATTGCACGGTCTCGCATTCCGGCGGCAATTCCATTTATTAAAACAAAAAAAATGATGCGCGTTGCCACTCCCCCAGTTGCTCAACCAGCAGCACCCGCTTGGCCGCGTTTACCAACGCCATCGCCTGAAGCTCCGGCCGCACAAACACTCAAAGAGCCCTTTGATGCACAAAAATTAGCAAAACTAGAAGAAGATATTAAAAAATTAACTGCGCAATCAGCGTTTGCTGAACAACCACCAAAACCGATTGCAATTAAACCTATAGAAAACAAAAAGATTGAAGAAGAAAAATTAAAGCCTTTCCTGAAAGCAATAGATAAACAGAGTACATTGCAAATACAGGAATTGCTCAAGCAAGATCCAAAACCAAGCAAAGAAATAATTATAAGAGCCAGAAAAGAGGCTTGGGACGATCTTAATAATTTAGAATATGGCCCTGAAGGCGGATCTCCTGATCACGTGAGATTACAAAGTATAATTCACTACTTGGATCAGGCATTAAAAGAATTAGAGAAAAAATAAGAAAGCCCCGCAGAAAAACTGGCGTTAGCCAGACCCTTCGACTAGCTCAGGATAAACTCCGCTTGCCGTTAAACTGGCAAAGCCAGACGAAGCTCCGAAGGAGCGAAGACTGGTGGAGGCGATGGGAGTCGAACCCATGTCCGCATAATATCGAACTTCAAGCGCTACATGCTTAGTCTCAGCATATACGAGTTAATCAGCTTCAAAGACACAGCGCGATTAACAAGGCACTTTAGTATACAAACCATGCCACAAAACTGCTAAATCTTGCATAGCGGTTCCATCTGGTCTAATACGAGTGAGCTAAGCTGATAGACACGTCCAGCTCACAAGAGTTCAAAAGAGTTTCGCTTACGCGAAAGCTGGCTGTTGAACAAATGAGCTTGCGCTCATGAATGCATTGTCTGCATTTCTTCTTTTTGACTAATTGTTTAACGAGCACTTAGCCAACGCTCGACATGCTCCCAAAGCCGTCAATAACACGTCGAAACCAAATACGCCCCCAAAAATTTCAATGAAATATATATTTTAATAGTAATTTTTTGACCAAATTAAGTCAAGAGGTTCCTAATAATGTGATTTTGGGCTATCGATTTTAAAAACTAGCCAACGAAGTTGTTTTAAGGCCGTTCGTGGTGAGGAGCAGGGGCCAAACCGTCCGCAAAAAATCTGCATTAATACTCTATCCAAAAATAAGCACCACTACTTGCTATAAATATAAGCATTGTTACCCTTTATCTGCATAATAAATATACATTTCTCTATTTTTAGGAGTTTTATGAAAAGAAATATTGCTTTATTCGTATTATTCTCACTCTCCGCTTCCCAAATGCAAGCAGGTGTTTCAGGATGGTTAACTGATCACTATAGAAGCCTCATTGCAACTGCCGTAGTAAGCATAGGGCTTGGCAGGGCCGCATGGGCAAAATATATGCAACACAAGATCATCAGAGATACCCAGGCTCCGGGCAGAGCCTTGCATTATAATAAGGTTGGAATTGCAACCAATAAAGGGGCAAGAGAAGAAATGGAAGATACTGCAAGTGTATTTGTGCATGGATACACAGACACAATAGATGCAGAACCTGTTACCACGCGTAATACTATTGGTGGAATTGTAACCGTTGCTGATGGGCATGGGGGGAAAAAAGTTGCTTCTATGGTAGCTGAAAGCCTATCTTTCAATTTAATGCGCTCGTACCCTTATGCTCAGCCATCTTTTTGGAGCATCTTTTTTAAAGGAAAACCTAAATTAATTTTAGGACCAAATATCAAACAAGGATTCGAAACCACAAATTTAAAGATTTTAGATGATGAACAACTAAATAATCAAGGAGCAACGGCCGTAACTGCGTTTCGCCATGAAAATGATCTTTACGTAGCACACGTTGGTGATGCAGGAGCGCTGCTTATTTCAAAAAACTCCCACAAAAAGCTTACTACTGATCATAATTTTGCCGATCCTCAAGAACTTGCAAGAGCAGAGCGCGCTGGCGCAACTATAGAAACGAGAAGCAATGGAGTAAGAAAACTAGAAAAAATTGAAGGCGAAGATACCAAGCATATTGAGGTATCGCGATCCTTTGGAGATAAAACATGGATGCCATCTGGAATGATTGGCACTCCTACTATTTCGCAACATTCAGTGAGTAAAGATGATGAGGTTGTATTATTGGCAACTGATGGAATTTGGGAACAATTAGAGCCCGAAACTATAGCAAATATTGTTCGCAATGGCTTAAAATTGCGTAAATCTCTTGCTGAAATCAGCCAACAGATTATTGATGAAGCAAGTATTGCACCAATAGAACGAGGAATCGCATGTGCTGAAAAGCGCGAGTACAATAATAAACTTAAAGTAACAAAAATGAACACAAGACCATCTTCAGATAATCCTAAAGAATTTACTCTTGATCAGTGGAGAAAATTGCGCGAAGAAGAAAATAATCGAGTTACATACATTGTTCATGCACGCGCTCAAGCAAATGATAATCAAACGGTTGCTCTTTTAGCACTTAAGTAATTTAATCTCAAAAGAAGAAGGCCCATGCGAATGTTGCATGGGCCTTCTTCTTTTAAATACTTTTAATATCGATACTTGCCACGAAGCTCGCGAGAGGTCTCGCGCTTAATATCCCGCTCTTTAATAGATTCTTTTTTATTTGCAGCTTTTTTATGCTTAGCAATACCCAGCTCAACCTTGGCATAATTGCGCGCATTAAAATAGATCTTTAATGCAACAATGGTTACCCCTTTTCGGGAAATATCACCAATGATGCGATTAATCTCTTTGCGGCTCAAAAGCAATTTTCGGCTGCGCGTAGCATCTTCTTTTTTTACTACGCCAAACGCTTGCGCATATTTAGTAATATTGCAATTGATTAAAAACATTTGGCCATCATGCATAGTCGCAAATGCGCCAACGAGCGAAACATTTCCTGCGCGCAATGCTTTCACTTCATTGCCGGTAAGCACAATGCCTGCCTCAATTCTATCTAAAATTTCATAATCAAACGTTGCTTTTTTATTTTGCGCTACAATTTTCATAATTATCCCTGATGCTCGCCCTTAATTCTGCGGAAAAAATGGAGTAATAATGGATATGCCGCAACCGCCACTAAAAGCCCAAGAATGTTTCCGCCAATAATAAAGGTCCATAATGCTAGATTAGGAATACCCAAACATGAGAGCTTTAAATTTAACCAATTCATCCATGAAGGATTATAAGGAAGCAAATCAATTCCCAAAAGTTGATTAATAATATATTTTCCCACCGTATAATCGGCTAAGTAAACAGGAATCATGGTAAAAGGATTATTAACCACATGAGCGGCCGCATAAACTACCGCAATATTCAAACTCAATGCCCATGATAAAATAATAGTCATAAGCCAATGGATCCCCAAAAAAGGAGAAAATGCAATAAAAATGCCTACTGCCGATGCGTATGCCAATTTCTTTGACGTACGTTCGCTCAGGATCATTTTTTTACCAAATTCGATGGCTTGCCTGATCATATTAATTCCCATAGAACACGAGTTCGCACAAAAAATTTACTTTTGGTATAGTATACATCAAAATCAATTACTTTAGCTATCAAGAGGGAATTATGCTAAGAAAAACCCAGCCTTCGCTAAAGCTACGGCGGGCTAGCGCGGTCATTGTAAGTTTTTTAGGGCTTATTTCTTTATTATCCCCCTCCATTCAGGCCTTTGGCCAAAAGGGCCTTTTTATTGGCAATATCTTATTCCCCAGCACTCTTGAGATGGTCCCAAATATTAGAATTTACTATGCGGGGCGAAAAATAGTCTGCGAAACAGATGATTGCGGCAAAAAGCTCACCTTTACCATACCTGAGCAAAAACAACGCACCTTCTTCTTTATGCTAGTGACCCCTGATGTGGAATTTTGCAGCCATGAAAATACGGTTCCTTTTCTAAAACTCAAAAAAAATGCCCCCTATAAGTTTTTTGTGATGGAATTAATACAAGTCGAGGCGCCTAAAAAAAGAAAGAAGCCTTGGGCAAATCCGCTTGAAAAGAACATGGAATATACCTGGACTATCAAACAAATAGAACTCCAACTGCCCGATGGGCGAATCCCTGATGAAACCATAATCGTCCGGTATCATCCTGATTATATTTATGCTCTAGAAGGCGGAAACAATATCGAATTTCCAAAAATTATTATTAAACCCGACATTATCAAACTGGTAGGCTCTGAAAAAAAGCTTCATGAACACTCAAATCGTTGGTTTTTAGCGGCTCTCAACACTGATACTATTCATGATACGGTGCCCTCTGAAGTGCGCATGAATCCTCACGCAAAAACTGTATTGGCAATGACTACATGATTAATGAATATCCTCGCCTCACCCTAGGCATCGAAACTTCATGTGATGAAACGGCCGCAGCCGTATATCATGAACAAAAAGGAATACTCTCAAGCGAGCTCTTTTCTCAAATTGCATTGCATGAACATATGGGTGGCGTAATCCCAGAAATTGCATCGCGCACTCAATTAGAAAAAATTAATAGCGTTATCGAAGTTGCACTGGAAAAAGCTCAAGTATCACTCGATGATATTGATACGATCGCCGTGACGCATAAACCGGGACTGCCCGGCTCATTGCTCGTAGGCGTTTGCTTTACTAAAGCTATGACGTTTGCACTCAATAAAAAGCTTATTGGTGTAAACCATTTAGAAGGGCATGTATTTTCATCATTCATTGAAAATGAGGTACCATTTCCCCACTTATGTCTCACGGCATCCGGCGGACACACGAGCCTGTATCTGGTTGAAGATTTTGGTACATATACAATGATTGGCGAAACGGTTGATGATGCAGCTGGTGAAGCATTTGATAAAATTTCTAAACTCGTAGGTTTAGGATATCCAGGCGGCCCAATCATTGAACAACTTGCTGAAAAAGCAAACTTTCAAGATTTCTTTAAGTATCCTCGCGCGAGTGCAAATACACTTAATTTTAGCTTTTCAGGATTAAAAACAGCCGTGCTTTATGACTTAGTAAAACGCAATGCCTATGATATGCAAACAAAAAAGTTTTTAAAGCACGATGATGAGCAATTCAAGCAGCAAGTAGCAAGCTCACTCCTGGCTTGCATAGCAGATATTTTTACTCACAAACTTGAACAAGCACTTAAACTTCACCCTCACGTGAAAGCAATCACCTTTGTGGGCGGCGTTGCATGTAATAAGTTTATTAAAAGCAAAATTCAAAATCTGGCAACATCAAAAGAACTCGAGTTCTTTGCCCCTTCGCCAAAATATTGCACCGATAATGGCGCTATGATTGCATTTGTCGGCAATTATAAGGCGCAACAAGGGCTCTACTCTAATTTTGATTTAGACATTCTTAGATAAAAATGAATAAGTTATTTTTAATTATTTTTTTACTCGCGAGCAGCTATTCTCTGTATGCCATGGAATTTCCTGCTCCTAATGATCAAGAAGTTCTAGACTTTTTAAATAGCCTTCCGGAACTAGAACTATCCGCACCTTCTGATCCTTATCAAAAACTGCGCAATGTTATTATTTGCGCTGATATTCCTCAACCAGCGCTAAAGCGAGTAAAAAAACCTCATTTTCTTGAGGTTGTTCCTGAGCATGAAAAGCCGTTCAAGTGCTCATATTTTCCGTGTACACGAGCTTTTTTAAGCGATAATCTTGATGCTCATATATTAAAAGCACATCTGCATAAGAAACCCTGTTATTGCAAACATCCAGGCTGCGGTAAGTATTTTGCTCACAAAAGTTACTTGCGTCGTCATACTATCAATAAGCATTTAATTAAAGAAAATTAACATGATAATTATGCGAAATCTCATATTAGCCTCCTCGCACCTGCAAGGGAAAGCTAAAAAGACTGAAGAAAACTAATTACTTCTCAGTGCTACCGCTGCCGTTGCTAGAACTACCCGCACCGGTCTTCTTATTAATAGCTTCCAAGAACTCACGATTAGTCTTAGCCTTCTTGAGCTTATCGATCAAGAATTCCATACCTTCAATCGTGTTCATTGTGGCCAAGAATTTCTGCATCACCCAGACTTTATTTAAATCGTCTTCAGTATGCAAGAGATCTTCACGGCGAGTGCCAGACATGAGTAGATCAAATGATGGATAAATACGACGATTAGAGAGCTTGCGAGTCATATGCATTTCCATATTACCCGTACCTTTAAACTCTTCATAAATCACTTCATCCATACGAGAACCAGTCTCAACAAGCGCAGAAGCGATAATGGTTAATGAACCACCTTCTTCTGTATTACGCGCTGCACCAAAGAATTTCTTAGGGCCCGTCAACGCATTCGCATCAATACCACCGGTTAATATTTTTCCAGATGCAGGAGCCATGGTATTATACGCACGCGCTAAACGAGTGATAGAATCAAGAATGATCACCACATCTTTGCCTTGCTCAACTAAACGCTTTGATTTCTCAAGCACAACTTCGGCCACTTGAATGTGGCGATCTGCTGATTCATCAAAGGTTGAGCTGATAACGGTAGCAGAAGATCCGCGAACCGTACGTTTCATATCCGCAACTTCCTCAGGACGCTCATCAACCAGCAATATAATAACTACTGCTTCAGGATGATTAGCAATCATTGCTTTAGTAATCTCTTTAAGCAACATCGTTTTACCCACTTTTGGTGGCGCTACGATTAATGCACGCTGCCCTTTACCAACGGGCGTAAAAAGATCCATAATACGCGTTGAAACGCAATTTGGATCATATTCAAGATTAAATTTTTTATTCGGGTGAAGCGGAGATAATCTATCAAAATTAGGCCTATCTGCCGCTAATGCAGGATCTTCATAGTTAACTTTTGAAACTTTAAGAAGCGCAAAATACTTTTCGCCTTCTTTAGGTTTACGAATAACTCCGGCAATAGTATCGCCCGTTCTTAAATTAAAACGGCGAATTTGCGATGGAGAAACATAAACATCATCGGGGCCGGAAACAAAATCATAGGGAGCTGAACGCAAGAACCCAAATCCATCGGGAAGTTTTTCTAATACGCCTTCAACTTCAATTTCGATTTCTGGATGCGCTTCAATATATTTAATGCGCTCAATGAGTGCTGATTTATTTAATAAGGTGGAACCTACTATGCCCAAACGGCGCGCATACATGTTAAGTTCTACAACGGTGAGCTCTTCAAGAGGAATTGGCTGGCGCGGCTTTTGCTCACGCTCACGCTCGCCACGATACGGATTATATTCTCTTTGCTCTCTATGATGAGGCCGTTCTGCAGATCTTTCGGCTACCGGCTTGCTTGCTTCAGCATTTTCGGTACGTTGCGGCGCTTGCTCTCGGTGCTCGCGCGTATATTGCTCACAGGGCTGTCTTTCTGCAGGCTCTTGACGCGGACCCGATTCTGAACTTTCACGGGATTGCTGGGGAGCACGAGGACTATACTGGCGGCGTTCTGTACGCACATAAGGGCGTGGTGAACGTTGTGGTTTTTCAGCTTGAGGAGTGGTTTGTTCTGGTTCTCCAGCAGCTTCTTGCGCTTTTGCAGCACGTGCAGATGCGGGACTGTTTGATTCGGAAGATGTTTCAATTTCTTTGTTGGTTGATAATTCTTGCTCTTGCTCAGAAACTGAAGACTTTACTTTTGGATCTTGATCGTTCATCAAAATCTCCTTAAAACACATAAATCAGAACATACTGAAACCATATAAACTCCGTCTAAAAACTTTGTAATTTTCGAAATCAAAAAATGAAAAATGGCTGAATGCTTAAGCAATAATGGGGGCTGCCCAAAAACATTGCACGCAAGGGCAAATAAAAGAAAATATTTCTACTAGAAACATTTTATCATGAAGTGCCAATACATTTCAAGTAAATGATTGGCACTTTCAAAAAACACTTAATTATAAGGCTTTTTACTTGCCTTCTTTATAAAGCGCCATCATAACTGGGCTTGCGATATAAATAGAAGAATACGTACCAAACACGATTCCAATAAGCAACGCTAGTGAGAAATCTCTCAATGCTTCGCCACCAAAAAAGAGCATTGCGCATACCGTTAAAGCAGTTGCAAAGCTTAACAAAATACTCCGACGAAAGGTTTTATTAATACTTACATTAACAATTTCATGTAATGTAGCGCCTTTCATCTTGTGCAAATTATCACGAATCCTACTGAAAATAACAATAGTATCGTTTATTGAGTAACCGATTACCGCAAGGATTACACCGATTACGTTAATAGAAATTTCACGATCAAACATCAAAAAGATGCCTAAAATCGCCATAGGGTCATGAACTAAAGCTACAATTGCACCTACCGCAAAAGAAAATGACCAGAATCTAAGAGCGATATAGATCAAGATACAAATCAAGGCGATCAATACGGCCAAGAATAAGTTCCAGCGCAAGCTTTGGCCAACGCCAGGCCCCACACCTTCACTTTGCAAGATTGAAACTTGATTATCAGGAATCTCAGCTTGAATTACGCCGCGCATACGCTCAGCTAATCCCTTAGCATCATTAGAGAATTCGCTCACACGAACCAAGATCTCTTCAGGAGCTGAGAATTCGCGCGTAATTGGATTTTTCCAGCCATTTTTCTCTAAAATATCTTTGAGATGGCAGACGCTTACCGGCTTTTCAAACTTAAGAAGAACCTGCGTTCCGCCTGTGAAATCAACGCTATAAACAAACGTGTAGCCTCTTGTTTGCCACTTATAGATGTAAACACCCAAAGAAGCTAACAAAAATGCAATACTAAAAATTCCACAAACCCAACGGTACTTTAAAAAATTAATCATTACGCTCTCCGCTACCTGCATACTCTAGGCTGGTTGCATTCATACAATATTTCGTATTCCAGAGAAGAAAATTCTCCGGAAAAAATAAAAATTAAGATACTGGAATAATCGAGATATATTTGCGACCTTTAGGACCAAAATGGAATTTAACCAATCCTGGCGCCATTGCAAATAAGGTATAGTCGGTTCCAACACCTACATGCTTACCAGCATGAAAGCGAGTACCACGTTGTCTGACGATAATTTCTCCGCCAGTTACCACTTGACCTTCAAAAAGCTTTACACCTAATCGTTTACTTTGACTATCGCGATTATTCTGCGTCGATCCACCGGTTTTACTCGTTGCCATCGCAATCCTTAAAAAAGCATTATTACTATGATTTGTTACTATAAAAGACAAGATTATTATATGGCTCTTAGTATGAATTACAAGCAAAAAAAGTCAACATCCAGTTTACAAAATATAAAAAAAGAGTAATATTTTTGTTAGAAATTAAATTTTTTAAATGGCTGAGGTTTCGTGAAATTGCCAAAATCCCTATTTTTACTCATTTTTACTGCGTTTTCGGCAGTTTGCTCAGTGCCGGCAAATCCCGCTTGCTTAGCCAAGGCAGCATCAACCTGCCTGGCCAATAAAGCCGTTCTAGATGCAGCTCAAAAGGGACAACTGGATAAAATCCAAAGACTCATTTCTCCTGCCACTATCGATTGTGGCAACCAAAATGGCATAACTTCTCTTATGTTTGCCGCTTATTATGGCCAGTTCCCAATAGTTCAATTTTTGCTGGGCAAACAAGCAAATGCCAATCTGGTCTCTGGAAACAATCAAGATTTCAACTTCGGAAAACTATTATCAAATAGAAATAGCAAGACAACCGCTCTTATGCTTGCGTGCTTTGCGGGAAAACTGGAGATTGTAGTAGCCCTTCTTAAAGCCGGTGCCCAGGTTAATGCCCAAGATAGTGATGGCCAAACCGCTCTTATTTATGCAATTCTTGGGGATAAAAATTGGCCCCATCGCCCACTTTCAATTACCCGAAAAAAAATCATAATTGCCTTGCTCGATTTTGGAGCAAATCCTAATAAAACTGATAACAATGGCTTGGATGCCGCATATTACTATGCGCATGTGGCCGGATTAGTTCCTTATGGCGATCACTACGAAAAAGACGCTGATCTTGCCGATAAAGATGATCTGCTTTTAAGAATGAAATAACTTATTTACTACTTACGATCGATTCCAGCTTTTGCATAAGTTTTAAATGCGTCTCAACTTTTTGTGAAATAAGTTGAGCAAATTCATCACTATAGGTATGCGCTGTTTGGTTGCGATCATCAACCATAGAAAGCACCTCTTTCAATTCAGCTTCAACTATCAGTTTTTGATTAAAACATTCAAGAAATACCTTCTTAGGATAAGCAACTTCCACGCCATACTTATTTTCTAATAAATCTTTTAAGCACTTCCACAATAAATCATAAGACAACTCAAATCGCTTAATAACTGAATCCCTAAATGCAACAAGCTCAGGGTCAGTATGAATTTTATTTTTTTTTAGAGCGTTCTAATAATTCAATCCTTGCAACTAATTGTGCTAGCGCACTTTTTAAATCTTTTGCCTTTGCATTAATCTTTCCATAAAATTCCATCTTTCAATATATTTTGTCGTAAAGATTCTGGAACCCTATTAAGATCAACAATATCAACTTTGCGTAAAATATTTACAGCCTCAAGAACATTTTTTGCCATCATAATCTGCGATAAATCTATTTTGTTTCCCATATCAAGCGCAAGATCTATATCTGAAACATCTTTATAAGTACCCTTAGCTCTTGAACCAAATAGATATATTTTTACGCCCGGCAACAAGGCGCCCAACATGCGAATTATCAGATCTTTTTGTGCAATGCCACCCGAAATATCTTTCATTTAGTTATCTCTTTCCAATTTTTGCCAGTTCTAGTGGTAACCACTAAAGGCACGTTCCATGAAACCACATTTTCAAGAATGCTTTTCACCAATTTTTCAGTAGCAACTACTTCATCTTTAGGCACCGAGATTAAAAGCTCATCATGAATTTGTAAAAGTATTTTTCCTCTCAAGTGCTCTTTTTTAAGCGCCTGCTCCAGTTGAATCATGCCCAGTTTCATAATTTCTGCCGCAGTTCCTTGTGCAACTGTGTTAATCGCAACACGGCGGGCTTCTTCATAAAGTGGTCTATTTTTTTCGTGAATAGCCGGCACATATCTGCGGCGGCCCCAGTGAGTGGCCACGTAGCCATTATGCTTGGTATCAATAACAACTTGCTCCATCCATGCTGAAACGCCCGGATATTGCGCAAAATATTTATCAATATAATGTTTTGCATCTTTGAAAGGGATTTTAAGATCATGAGACAAGCCAAAGGGAGTCATTCCATATAGCACACTAAAGTTGATACGTTTACCTATCTGTCGCTGTTCAGAAGCCACGTTATCAAGCGGCACATCAAATAAGCGTGCAGCAGTTTCGCTATGAATATCATGACCACTCAAGAATGCATCCATCAGATTTTTATCTTGAGATAAGTAAGCAAGCACTCGTAATTCGATTTGCGAATAGTCTGCTGATAAGAAAACATTTCCTTCTTCGGGCAAGAATGCGGCGCGAATCTCAATACCATATCCGCCTGAATCAGCGGGAATATTTTGCAAATTAGGCTCGGAGCTGGATAAACGCCCGGTGGCAACTTGCGTTTGGCTAAAGTTCGTGTGAATTCTATTGGTATGCGGATTAATATACTCAGGCAATGCATCAATGTAGGTAGATTTTAATTTTGCCAGCTCTCGATATTTCATAATTAAAGCAGGAACTGGATGCATTTTGCTTAACGTTTCAAGTACTTCTTGATCGGTTGAAAAGCCAGTGCCCTTTGCACTCTTTTTTTGCGTAGGCAATAGCAATTTTACAAACAATAGATTTTCAACTTGGCGGGGCGAATTGAGATTGAGATCTGCCATATCAATGCCTACCAGCTCTCCAATCTGAAGCTCAATATCAGTAAGCTCTTGCGCAACCTTCTTGCCCAATTCAGCAAGCAGCTTAACATCTAATCGAATGCCTTCTATTTCCATATCATAAAGCACCTG
>CAYMRF010000040.1:0-13703 GCA_964392765.1 uncultured Pseudomonadota bacterium | reverse complement strand
CGCATGGAAGGATGCTACAATTTTAGTATTTTGTTTATTAATACGAAGGGCATCAAGATTTCTACCGCGTAATTGTAGATCGCAAGTCTTTTCCCGATCATCCTTTTTAATTCGCAACATATCAAGATTAGCAAAATAAGTAGATACCCACTCATGAAAAATAATTATTCTTCCATCATTAGAAATTAAGCTAGGCTTGAAAAAAGGTATACCGCCTAAATCATGCTGATTAGGTTGAACTCGTCGAACATATACGCTTCTGGTAAGGATATCATATAAAAAGAAAATTCTATCGGCAAAATAGCTTCCATAAAGTTCAATTTTAGCCACGAATAAACATTTAGTGCTATCACAAGACCAAAATTGATAATGTATATCACGAAGTTTATTAAAAATATCGCTAGAAGTATTTTCAGGAATCACAAAATTAAACAATGACTTGTTAAGAAGATTATTCTTATATAATTCTAAAAAAGCAGACTCTGATTCGCAGTCATTTTCAACTTTATTCGACAATCTTTGAATTAGTGATTGATCATCTTCTGCAACATATGAACCAATAATATTTTGCACATCACTCGGTAAGTCAAGTAGGGGAAAGATATCACTTTGCTTTGGCGCTTCTTCCATGGCATTAATTCTTAAAGAAAACAGAAGTGTAAACAGGATGTAATATTTTTTCATGTAAGCTCACCAGTTGTTATGAAATTACTGGATATTGATTATAAATTCCTGATAATGCCGGGCACGCACAGCGATCTTTGGCGTCAGTTAAATACTTATACTGATTCGTGTTCACATTAAACAGCGCAATTCTGCTATTCTTGCCAGAATCAACTGGGCACAATAAGAAGTTGCCGCAGGCAGACCACGAGCATTCCTCTTTTTGAGCCGAATCAAAGGTGATTTGCTTGTGCGCTTTAGAAGATAAATCATACGTGAATAATTGCATCACTCCGTTTACCATTTTAGAGTAGGCTAATTGATTGCGTGAAGCGCAGTAGCTTGGCGAAACACAATACCCATCTTTAGTTAAGCGATTAATTTGGCCAGACTGCATATCTATCGCATAGATTTGGGGTTTAGCCGATTCAAAATCAGAACTAAAATAGATAGTTTTACCATCATCAGAAAATGCAGGCGCAAAATTGTTGCCATCATTATTGGTTAATTTTTTAATTTTCTTATGAGACCAATGATACAATTGGCAGCTGCCCGATCCGCGGGTAGCGCAATAGACTACTGATCCGCCATCAGGCGAAAATGAGGGAAGCATGTTAAGGCCATCAAAATTAGAAGCTATAATGCGCTTCTTATGCATATCAGAGGCCATCATACGCATGTTAGCATTCGTATTCTCTGAATAAAAAAGCAATGGACGATTTAAATCTTTATTCCATCGGGGAGAGACGTTGATAGTCGGTGTTGCTACAAGGAGCTCTTCATTGCTTCCATCATAATCTGCAATATAAATATGCGTGTAATGCAACCCTTTTTTTGCAGGAATTTCTTTAGTATAGGCAAGTTTGGTAGAAAAAATTCCCGGCTCACCGGTGAGCGTTTGCCAAATTGAATCTGCCAACATATAAACTGATGAGCGAGCAACTGAGTTATTTTTTACCACCTTTTTGCTTTTCTTCATAGCGGCATCTTGAATATCAAATAGATGCCATGCAAAATGATCGCCGTTATTCTCCACAAACAAAATATAATTATATTTGTGAGCTTTGTAGGAGAGCGCTTCTTGTTTGTTCATTAAACTTGGTAAAAAATCTACTACCACATCGCACTGATCTTTAAACTCTAATGCTTTTTGCAGCAGACTGCTGGTATTTATTGATTGCTCATCTTTTTTGCCAATCATTACGAGTAAGATTTTGGTCTTCTGGTTCTGCTGCGCTGAGATTGCAATGCTGAGGGATTCTGGATGTGCAATGCAATTTAGTAATAATAAACACGCAAACATATTTTTTATCACAATATTCATAGCTGCTTTCACGGTTTAAAGGTGAGTAAAATCTCTTTTCCATATGCCCATTGCGGCGGAGTAAGTTGCGCGGCTGCACGTTTTGCAGCACCATCAAAAATAAGCACGCCGGATGATTCTTGTACCTCAATGCTACTGATGACTCCATCAAAGCCGATAATAACTTTTATAACGCAACTGATATCCTTTCTCATACCTGCGGGCGGCGACCAATGTTGCGCCATCTCTTGATGAATGTAATCTTGCATTTGGAACGCATCCATCTCTTGCTGGCCAACGTATAAAACATTAGGATCATCTGCACCTTCTATGGTTCGAGACGGACTCTTCGAGTCTTCCTCACCATGAGCGGGCTTTGGATTTTCTATTTCTTTTTTTGGTTCAGATTTCCGCTCATCCTGAGGAGCATCATCTTTGATGCGTCTCGAAGGATCTTCAATTTTTTTCTCCTCAACAGGTTTCACTGTTTCTTTTTTATTTTTTTTCTTTAATTCACCTTGCTTGTACGCCTTAGCTTTAGCGTCGGCGGAAGCCTGTCGAAGGGTTTTCTTCGATTTCTTTTTTACTTCTGGAAGAGCAATAGCAACGGTGCCCTTTTTTGCAGGAGTAATTGATTGCTCGGCTTTTACAGAAGATGCTGTTGATGATGATTTTTTTTGTCCGCCTGTTTGCATCAAAGATTTATGCATCGGCAAAAATACAATGGGCACATCGGTATTAATCATAGTTCCGGTGACCAGAATATGATATTGCTCATTACCGCGATAAACCACAAACAATGAGAATAAAACGCACAAATGGCCAAAAGCGGATGCTGCGGTGATTTTAGTTTTTAATGAATAACCACTAAGCCATTTTCGCAGGTTTAGTTGCAAGCGCCACACGATCAATTCCCCCCACCAATTTTATCTCTTCTACCAAGTTGATAACATCTTTATAGGCAACATCGCCATCCCCTTTTACAAAAACTGTTTTATGTTTTTGTGTGCCAATCTTTTTTTTGAGTTGGCTTATAAATTGATCTTTTTTTATTGGATTTCCATTTAAGAATAGATTTCTTTGCTTATCAACATGCACAATAAGATCTTCTTGGATCCCTTGCACCTCTTGCACTTTGCCCGAAGGCAGATCAACCTTGATGCCATTATTAATCATGGGTGATGTCACCATAAAAATGATGAGAAGCGTGAGCGCGGTATCAATAAGAGGAGTGAGCGTAATTTCCGGAATTGCGGCATGAGATCGCCGATTTCTGCGTAAATGCCGTGACATACAACCTCCTATTGGTGCATCAAGCGATGCGCAATCAATGTAAAACGATCAGCCAAATTCACCGATTTTTGTTCAATATCTTTTACCATAGTATTTAAATAGACAAACATTACCAATGCAGGAATCGCTACCATTAAACCCGCAAGCGTGGTAATCAATGCTTCTGCAATACCCGGTGCAACGGTTGCAATATCAGCACTTTGCTTTTGACTGATGCTCACAAACGCATGTACCAAACCCCACACCGTTCCAAATAATCCCAGTAATGGAGAAACAGCTGCCGTTGCTGAAAGAAAGGGCAAGTTTGACTCTTCTTGCGCCACCACATCATCAACCACTTGATACGCATGCTCGCGCAACAATTCTCGCTCTTCACCAATTAATCCCGCGCGGCCTTGCAGTTTGGCTGTATCCAGCATCGATTTTAAAAACATGAGATTTTTATTTATTGAGATTCCGCCCAGCGTATTATTTAAGCGGAAACCCAGCGATCGCAGATCATCAAAATTTTGCACGGCATTTAATTGATTGATGGCATCTTGCAATTCACTTTTCTTTTTGCGCAAAATCATCCATTTATAAAAGAATAATGACCATGAAATGATTGAGAGAACTAAAAGAAGAAGTAAAACGCCTTTACTGATTGCATCTGATTGCATAATCAAATGCCATAATGCATTTCCGGTAAATACTTGTGACATATTCAAAATCCCTTTTTGCCACCCTTCGACGAGCTTCCGCCGACGCTAAAGCTAAGGCGGACAAGCAGGGAAAGGTGAATAATACCGGCCCGTTCGTTTCGATGGAGCGAAGCGAATGGAGAAATAGGGCCGTAAATAACCTCTCCACTCACCCCCTTACGGGGTTTCTATCGAGGCGAACGGATGAGGGTTCGTCGCGACATTTCTCAATTAACCTATTAAATTTTAACAGAGCCTCTGCTAACCTACAAGATTCTTCTGTTAATTCTTAATGTTAAGAACCGCGCACATCATCTTGCAACGCTTTAATAAGAGCCGCCTTAATAAGATCTTTACGGCAAACTCCACCAAACTCGGGTTCACGATGAAAATCTTGATGATTCACCATTCTTTGGGCAGGAAATTTTTTTGCAATGATTTGCCCAACAGTAATAGAAAGCCCTTGTGCCGTTACTTCGGTTGAAACATTTTTAGCTTCTTCAAAATAATTAGTATCAAAAAAAACAGGTTCTGTTTCTGAGATCTGCTCTTGTGCTGCTGCTTTTTTATATAACACAATCAAGCCTTTATCATACCAACGCTTGGTATCTGCTTCTTGCTCAATATAGTTTTCTACCGTAATCATATAATCGGCTGTATCACAAATATCTTTGGGCAATCCACTGATCCGATTAAGCGCGCCTTGGATAGCAACTGCTCTGCCAACCGGCTGCTCGGGAATTCCCGATGGAGTTGCGTGTGCAATAAAATGTAAATTAGAATCTTTAAAGAATTGCTGAAATACTTCCTGTACCGCCCCAGCTTTTTGAGGGCTCTTGGAAGCGATCACGATAGTAAGTTCTTTTTGCATGGCAGACGCATTAGAAACTAATATGAATAATAATCCTGCCACTGATTTTTTTAAAATGTTCATTTATTTCCCTTGGGATAAAATGCGTTTGAGTAATTCTTGTTTATCTTTAATGCCTTCATCAATCTGAATTTCATAGGCACGTTTTAAAAGTGCGCCCATTTTGGGTCCTGGTTCAACGGTGTCCATTAAATCTCTGCCCAGAAGTACTGCGTCTTCGGGCTTATATACCACCTGCGCTTGCGAAGCTTTTTCTAAAAACTGCTGAATTTCAGGAATGTCATCGGTAAGTGGCAAGGACGATTTGCCATTTCTTCCCCGCTTATCTGCAAGCGAAACTTTTGCGAGCAACTCAATATTTACTTCGGGCGCTAATTTTAATGCAAGCCGTTTATATGCCGGTAATTTTGCATTATTTTTTGGAAACTGCCCGGGAGCCATATGATGTTTTACAATTTTTGCCACCGCATCAATCAGTTCCACGCGTCGCGTTAGCCGCTTGAGCATACTTTTTGCCAACGGAACGCCTGCATCCTCATGGCCCAAACTGCGAATTCTACCATCGATTACTTGGGAGGTAGTGACCTTACCCAGATCATGGCACAGCACTCCATACAATGCCATCAATTTTTCTTGGGGAGATTCATAATCTAATACTGCCGCTGCATCGATTGCCTGCATCGTATGCTCAAAAACATCGCCTTCCGGATGCCATTCTGGTTCTTGCTGCACACCAATCGTTGCCGCAAGCTCAGGAAAAATCTCATGCAATCTACCAATTTCAAGCAACCAACGAATTCCTAATGAAGGGCGTTTTGATTTTAATAATAATTTATCAAATTCGGCTTCAATGCGCTCAACAGAGATCCCTTTTAAGCTCATTTTGGAACAAATTTCATTGAGCTGTGCATCGGGCTTCATATTGAATCTGCCCATAAATTGCATCACGCGAAATAAACGCAACGGATCTTCTACAAAAAGAGTGGCATCAGGCGCGCGCAGAATGCCATTCTTTAAATCCTCTTGCCCGCCCCATGGATCAATAAGCTCAGTGGTTTTAAGATCAATACCCATCGAGTTGATGGTTAAATCTCTGCGTTTAAAAGCATCCTCAAAACTCATATTGGGATTAATGATCACTTGAGGATGCCTGCCTGAACTATCAGCGCGCGGTAATGACCAATCAATATCGAGGCCATGCAAACGCAATACCCCAAATGCTTTGCCGACTAAGCTCACTTCACCAAATTTTTTCAAAATTTGAAGTAAATGATCAATGCTGAGCCCGTGTACTTCAATATCAAGATCCTTTGTAGGCAAGCCAAGCAGAAGATCTCGCACCGCTCCGCCGACTAAGAATGTCTTGCCACGCTGAGCATCAATCTCTTCAACAATTTTTTTTACTATAGCTGGAAGATCTAATTCAATTTTTGTAGACTTCATATCATTATGATCCAGTAAAAGGAGTTTCATATGCGCACGAATTTTCTTATCTTTAGTATTTGTACCATTATTGTAAGCCATAGCACAATTAATAGCTTCTCTTTTAAGAAATTTTATAACAGCATCATTCCGTCTAAAATGCACCAAGAAGTTATTTTTGAAGAACATGCTGTTCAAAAAGCTTCGTTAGCTACTATTAAAAATAGTTGTGGCAATATCACAATAAAAACCGATCCTCTTCAAGAAAAAATATTTTTAAAAGTCGTAAAACGGGCCTATGAAAAAGAAGATCTTGCTAAACTTGCATTCTCTTATACGCTTAATGGGCAAGAAGTTATTTTAGAATCAAAATTTGATGCACAACTTATTGATGGGGCTTTAGATTTTGAACTCATTGTTCCCCAAAAGCTGGCATTAAATGTACAAGCTTGTGATGGCGATATTAAGATCGGCCAGTCTCATGCACCCGTTCGTGTAACTACTCAAAAAGGTTCTATTGAAGTGGTAAACGCTTATGGCACCGTTGATGCAAATAGCCAACAAAAGGGAAGCATTACGCTTCATAACCCTCAACGGAACATAAAAGCATATGCTCATAATGGCGCTATCACGATTCATGATGCAAAAAGCTCAGTGGTTGCCACAACGGAATACGGCTCTATTGAATTATTTGCTAAAGAAGTGCCTTCAACCAGCTCTATTAAACTTGCTTCTAACTCAGGATCGATTGTGCTTCATTTGCCCCCGGATGTGAATGCTGATCTTCAAGCATCTACTAAATATGGCATGATCACCTCTGATCATTATATTACCCTCAAACCGCATACCACCCAACTTAATAGAAGCGCTTGGAAGCGTCTCCAGAGAGAAATTGAGGGCACTTTGGGTTCAGGAGAGGCTCAAATTACTCTGAGTTCCGTAAAAAGCGATATTAAATTAGTGGAAGTTAAAGCGTAATTGCTTAGCTTTTCAAAGCTCTTGGCTTGGCAGGCATATTATCTACTTGCTTTATTTAATTAATTGATAATGATACGTGGTTGACTGTGGCTTACTTTGCTTTTTAGTTACCACATAATCTGCAAAACGCTTTGAGGGCAGAATAACTTTTTTATACTCTCGCATATCCCAGGAGGCAATCCAATCTAAAATTGAATCGTCAAACGGTTCAATAAAAATTCTGCAATCACTATATTGAAGCAAATTATAGGTATTTGCATCGCAAAGCACATATGAACCCTCAAACAATATCAAATCAGCATTATGAAAACATTTGCTCACATCTTCTTTTGTTTGCGTTTCATACGACCATATTTTATCCATACATTGGGGAATTTGAATATGATCTTTACCGTCAACAATTTGCTGCATTACATTATGCAAACGATCAATATCTACGGTATATACAGATTCTCTTTCGACCATAATCTCATGTAAAAAATAGTCCATTTTAAAAATAACCACGTTAATATTTTCATCTTTTAAAACTGAGGCGAGTCGTTGGGTAAAATTAGATATTCCAATAGCCGAAGTACCTGCTATTGCCATAATAGGTCTTTTCTTTTGAGCCTTCGAGATTAACCTCTTTGCATTACGTATTATCGGTAGCATTTCTTGTTTAAAATCTTCTTTTTCTTGAGCTACAACTTTTCTTGCTACGGTGAACTGTCTTTCCATAAGTTCTGCATTGGTTACGTTTAATGCAGTTCCTGCTGCCTCTGCAGCCTTTATTTCAGGCGCAAACATTTCGGAAAACGCAAACATATGCCACGCTGCTGCTTCATCAAAAATGCCATAATTGTTCGAAACACAAAAAACAAGTAATAACGTAGAGATAAAGTTTACACCAGATGATCTAATCATAAAAATCCTAAATTTTGCTACTCAAAACAAATGAAAACGATATACTCATTTTAGCTCTAAAAAGCCAAAATTCAATTATATTCATCTGTTTTAAAGGGATAACTTATGGTGCCATTTTTTAAACAAATAATGCTTGCATTCTCACTCTTCTGTTTTGCACAACCTGTTATTGCATCTGAACCACAACAAGAAGTGGTAGAGCAAACTGAAAATGTGGATCAAATCGCGCAGCAACCTAATCTCTCATGGCTTGATTGGATATCCAACACCATGACTAATACTAATTCTCTGGCAGTGAGATTGTTACTGGTATTTCTCCTGGGACTTCTTATGAGCTTAACGCCGTGCATTTATCCGATGATTCCTATTACTGCCGGCATTTTGCAAAGCCAAGGCAGTAAATCATTATTAACAAGTTTTTTATTGGCCCTCAGCTACACCTTTGGCATCGCAACTACGTTTGCTATTCTGGGATTATTAGCAGCATTTGCCGGCCAAGCCATGGGGCAATTAATGAGCCATCCTGCTTTTATTCTCCCGTTGATTGCGCTCTTGATCTATTTAGCGTTGGCGATGATTGGCGTCTACGATATGTATATCCCCCGCTTCTTGCAGCCGCGTCAGGGCAAAGTGCAAGGCGGTTCTTTTGTTTCTGCATTCACGTTTGGTGCAATTAGCGGCATTGTGGCATCTCCATGCTTATCACCCGGATTAATTTGCCTCTTATGTTTAGTTACCACGCTAAATAATTGGATTTTGGGCTTTATTTTATTATTTACGTTTGGAATCGGATTGAGCGTTCCTCTTTTGATTATCGGAACATTTTCAAGCTCAATCTCATTTCTCCCGCGCGCAGGCATGTGGATGGTAGAAGTTAAGAAGATATTTGGCTATGTGATGCTGGCAATGTGCTTGTATTTCTTAAGCTATATTATGAGCGCGCAAAGCATGTTCTGGATTACTATGGCGTTTGGGTTGTGTATTGGAAGCATCTTCATCTATTATGCATTACATGCGTATAATCGCCGTTGGAAAACCATTTATGCATTTCTAGGAACTGCACTTATTGCCGGCACCCTCTTTTTAGTAATAAAACCAAAATTTGGTTCGCATCCAGAATCTATAACTGCCAACCAATGGCAAACCGATTATGAATCTGCGCGCCAAGAATCAATCACGGCAAACAAACTTTTATTTGTGGATATTGGCGCTCCCTTCTGCTCTATTTGCAACGCGATCGATAAAACATTATTTGCATCAGAAGCAGTGCGCGAAGCAATTGATGCTCAAGCAGTTGCCGTAAAAGTTGATGGTGCTGATTCTAAAAATGCTGATTTAATTAAGCAATATAAAGTACTCGGCTTCCCAACTATATTGCTTATTAATCCAGAATCACAAGAAGTGATAAAGCAGTGGGGGCCAGAGTTATACGGCAAGGCCGAACAAGAATTTATTGATGAATTGCAAGCGATTGCAAAATAATAATTCTCTATAAGCAAAACAGGCGCATTAATCTGCGCCTGCTTTTTTATTAATTTCACTAATGTTCGAATCGGCTTAGCTTTTTCGAGCGATTTTTTCCTTGCAGTATTCGATATATTTTTTACTTCTAGTAATTTCGCAATTTATTCCACGCTTTAAAATCATCTCTTTATTTTTTTCAATTGTGCTATCAGGATTTAGGATTAAAAAAATTCCCGTAGCGAATGCAAAAACTGACGCTACTCCCGTACCAAATGCTGAAAGAATTGCTATGTTAGGATACTCGTTTCGTATAACGCAACTGGCCACCGTTCCCAAGGCCGCCAGAGCAGTTGTAATAATAGCCTGCTTCTTGGTATAAGCCCGAAATTCATCGTATTCTCTGAGCTTAAACTCAGTAGTATGCTGCAAATATTCTTCCGCAGTGATTTCTTTCTTTTGAGAAAAAAGTTGCTTTTCGAGCTTCTTCAATTCTTTTTTTTGTGCGAGCAATTCAGTAGCTTTTGCAAGTGTTTCTTTATCAAATTGAGCAAAAGTATTTTGAAAAGAAGAAATTACTAAAATGAGAGCAAGCGAGATAATACTTCGATTCATGCATAATCCTTGATGACAAACAGGTTATTCATTATTTTTTTTGATCAATAATTTTTCTCTATATTCTTCAATTTGAGTCTTAGTGAAAGCAATCTTAGCTCCAAAGCTTAGGGCTAAATTCTCCATTTTTTTCTCTTCATTTTCGAAATCAGGGCCCTCAAGTATAGCGCTCGTACTAACGCCTGCTACGATTCCAGCAATCATCGCGCCACAAGCTGAAGGAGCGGAAATAAGAAACCAATTTTCCGCTGTTGCATAACTAAGCCATGCAAATCCAAGCATCGCGGCTGCTGATCCAACAGCTGTTTTTTTAGCATGCCACAATCTATTTTTATATATCTGTATAATTTTTTCTGTTTTAATCTTAAGAAACTCTTCTGCTGCAGGCAATTCTTTAGCGGGCTTTTGATCATCAAGTTGCGCTCTTAATGCTCGCATTATCTTTTTTTGCTCAATGAGCTCTGCTGCTTTTGCCAATAATTCTTTATTGTCGGTAGCCTTCGCGCTTTGAAAAGAAACTGCCCCTAAAGAAGTAATTGTAATGAGTAAAACAGTATTTCGATTCATATAATAATCCTTGATGTTTAAAAGGGTAATAATAGCTTAATAGTAAAGCTTTATATCCTTTAATCAAGAATTAATAGGTACTAGCGCTGCTTTTTGAACTCATCATGACGGCCGACCATTTTGCGATCTTCAACCCGTTTATCTTTTTCTTTTCTAAGTTGGGCGTACATAGTATCGATCACGTTATCAAGAACTTGATAAATTTTAGGGCCTTCATCATGAACATCTAATGCATAATTAGGAGATTTGAGTACAAAATCAATACGATGATTTGCGTGAACCTTGCTTGGCTTTACAAAGATTTCGATATAAACCGGGGTTGGCTCATTTTCTAAAAAACGTACAATTTTTGCTAATTGATCACGGATGTGTTGCTCCATGATTACTGAAGAATCACAGTTTTGAAACGTAACTTGAATATTCATGGCTTCTCCTACAGTTAATTTTTATAACATTTAGAGTCTACACCATGTGCAAAGAATTAGGCAATTCATTTATTGATATTTGCAAGTATCGTTTTTCAATATGCGCAAGATTATTAAGATATATTGATCAGTCCAATAAAAATGCAAGAGGATTTATAGAACGCAAAGGCACTCATGCAAAAGAGATTACGATGGTTTTCTCGTCAAAAACTTAATTGGTGCGCCCTTAAGATCATATTTAGATCGCAACACGTTATCAAAGAATCCTAGTTGCGAAGGCCCAAACCATTGAGGAGTCTCCGTAATAAGAACTATGGTGATTGGATTACTTGCAATTTGTTTGGCACGCTTAATATTAATAATCATGCTGCTATGATAGAGCGGCTTATGTTTAAGCGCTTCTTTGAAAAGCATAGTGATTTCATCATCATCAAACTTTTGGCATGAACGCTCATAGACCTGCTTAGCTAACGGAAGAACTTTACCAACGTTCTTACCCGTTTTACATGAAATATACATTTGAGGGATTTTCTTCAAGAAGTAATCATACACATCTAAGCTGAAATCCATATCTTTCTTAATGCTTTCATCAGAAAGATCTTCTTTATTAAAGAGAATGATAAGTGATTTATAATGCTCATATACGTAAAATGCGAGTTTTAATTCTTGATCGGCAATCGCATGGCTTGAAGCGTCGATGAGTAATAATACCACATCGGCATCTTCCACGGCGCGGAAAGCGCTCTTAACCATCATAGTTTCCAGTTTTTCATCAATCGTGCGTTTACGGCGAACACCGGGAGTATCCGTTAATAAAAGATCTTGATGATAAAAGGTAACCTTCTCTGCAACTGCTTCACGTGTGGTTCCGGCAACCGGGCTCACGATGGCGCGCTCTTCTTGGACCAATAGATTCATGAGTGATGATTTACCCACGTTTGGCTTACCCAATATTACGATTTTGCATGAAGATTCTTTTTCTTCAAAATCCTCAGGAGCTGTTGGCAATATATCGCACATTGCATCGAGCAAATCGCTGGTTGCAGAGCCGTGCAAAGCAGACATGAAAACGATCGGATTAAAACCGGTACGTTGAAATTCATGTTCATGCTCTTGAGTGGCGCTATTATCAGCTTTATTAACCACTAAAATAATTTTTTTATTAGCTTTACGGCACGCTTTTGCAATTTCATGATCTTCACTGGTCAATCCCACAGTACCATCACAAACAAATAATAGAAGATCTGCTTCTTCCATCATTTTCATTGCACGTTGGCGAACTTGCTCTTGAATAGGATCTTGCGATTTACGCAAACTGATACCGCCCGTATCTACTAATTCAAAACGGTGATCTTTCCATTCAACCGTATCTTTAATAAAGTCGCGAGTAACCCCTTCATAATCGAAGGTCATGCTTTTTGCATTTACCGATAATCTATTAAAGAGCGTGGATTTACCCACGTTCATTCTTCCAACAATCACAACACGAGGCAATTTCATACTTGTTCTCTTATTTGAGTAAAGGTCCCGGGAAAGTGTTTTGCTAATAATTGCGCTTGTGGCCAGATTGCAGGATCGCCCACATCAATACGCGGCTCATTATTTACCGCAACGCGATTACTTTTATACCCGTATCCATTTTGGGATTTAAATTTATTATATGATGAATTTTGAACAGGTGCTTTGGTTTGCACCGGCATTTTAGGTTCAACTGGCTTTACCACTGGCTGAGCTTTAGGCGCTACTGGCCCGCTTTGATTTACTGCTGAAGCAGTGACTTTGGTAAATGCGGCAGCGATTTCAACTTTTTTTTCTAAAATTGACTCGAATAACGGTTGCCATTGAGCTTTAGTAGTTTCTATCACATCGCTAAAAAAAGTTAATTCTTTAGGAAATTCAACACTCAAAACACCTGTCTTGGTATCTATTGCTTGAAGCGAACCTTGTTTGAAAATAGAAGTTAATAAAGGATCGTGAAGTATTTCAACTTTTTCAACTAATTTACCCCACATTGCTTCATTCTCATTATCATAGGCAGGCACAGGATCTTGCGAATCATCTTCTTCTAATTCTTCGCCTTCTTCGAGCGCTTCCAATTCAGAACTTTCAGAAGCAGTGACTGATACTGCCATAGCAGGAGTGCTTGAGTTACTATTGCCTTCATTTTTTTGGCAAATGCGCAACAAAATCACTTCTAAGAAAGCATACTGCGCCGTAGTTTTACGGAACATTGCTTCATTGGTGTAAAAGAGTTCAAGCAAAGAACTCAAATAGGCCAATGATTTTCCACGCACTAAAAATTGCAACTGTGCTACATATTCAGAAAAATGCCGAGGCGCCACACCATTCTTGATCCAAATGCATGCGCGCAATAATTCAGTAATACGCTGCCACAAAAATTCAGCAGAAAATTTTTCAAGAGAATGTGCTTGCGAGTATTGCAAAAAATCATGAGGAGATTTATAAAGAACGATCTCAAATAATTGTAATAATCGTTGTTCATCAAGATGGCCCAGCACTTG
>CAYMRF010000039.1:0-13769 GCA_964392765.1 uncultured Pseudomonadota bacterium | reverse complement strand
AAGCAAGTAATAAACTATAGATGCCAATATAAATCAATACCGAGGGCAGATAATTTTTTTGCACAAAGAGTTTTAAACATTGATGATTTTGCTGAATTTTTTGCACCGTAAAATAGTCACTAAACTTCGTATAATAGGCAAAGATAAGAGCACCCAAAACCAGCGCTCCAAAGATAATAATTTTTTTCGATGGAAATTTCATAATGATCCTTTTTTTAATTACTCTTCTTATGCTTATCATAATTCTACCAGTGACTCCAATAACTCATATAGTATTTTTCGATCCCACATGCTCGTAATACAAATAGAATTTTATTAAAAAATTTGACTTTATATACAGTAATGCCACAATAATTTACTACAATCCTACAAGAATTATTCCCCATTATAATGAGTTCGAATGCTGATAATTTATTTATTTTTTATAACGCTTGTGTCAATTCCTTCTCTGGGCGCAATGGACAAACCACGAGTAACATTTCAAGAACCGCTAGGACATAAAGAATCAATCGCACAAGCAAATACTTGTATGACTGAAGCCCGAAAAAAGAACCGTACAGAAGAAGAAAAGTTATCGCTGCTCACGAAAGCCGCCAGGTTATTCGAACCCGTATATAAAGATAAAGAAGCAGATAGCTATCTGCGGTTTGTTGCTCAAAGCAATCTCGAAGGAATTTATGCGCGATATCCGCAATTGCAGCGTTTAGGTATAGCAAGACAGCTCAAGCAAGAAGATAAAAAAATTATAATCCCATCATCAACAAACTCAGCACACAAAATGGCATCACCAAAACCATCTGAAGAAGAACTATCTGATGAAGAGTTTATTGATGCTTATTTTGAAGAAAAAGAAGCACGCAAGGATTTTTCAGAAAGAGTTTTTAGTAAAGAATTAACTGCAGTACGATCAGAAAAGGAAGCCAAAGAAGAGGTGGTAAGCGAAATTTTTGAAGAAGTAGCGCAGCAAATGATGAAGGAAATAAGCAGAGAAGAAATTTCACGTGAAAAAACTGAAATAAAAAAAGCAAATAAAGCAAAAGTCGCTGAAGAAGAAAAAGCGGCTGCTCAGAAGGCTGCAGAAGAGTTGGAAGCCCAGAAAAAAGTTGCTGAAATGAAAACGGTTAAAGAAAAAGCAGCGGCTGAAAAAGCCTCAAAAGAAAAAACTGCTCGAAAAGCGCTTCAAAAACAGGAAGAGCAGAAAAAGCGCGACGCACAAGATCCTGAAAAAATGCTTATAGAAGCCTGTAAAACTCACATAACTAAGAAAGAGTATGCCCAGGCAAGCCAAGGATATTGGCAACTGCTTCAAACAAGCAAAGATAAAACCCGGCGCGATCAATCGAAGCAGGAATTGCAAAAACTTTATGCTGAAAAAAAAGATAGCGATGCGGCTTACTATATGGCGATTTTGAATCACAATATTCCCACCAAAATGGTTGCGTATTTTATAGAAGCCGAAAATCATAGAGATATTGAAAAAGAAAAAAAAGAGAGTAAACCTGTAGCTCTTCAAGCTAAAAAAACACTGCAAATGCAACCGCCCGATTCGGCTATAGTTATCTCAAATTCAGTAGCAATGTCTGATGCGGTAGAATATTTATTAAAATTGGTTGATCTGCAAAAGATAGGGAATGTTAAAGTCCCCCAGGTGTTCCACGCTTTAGCTACCCACTTTTATAATCAAGCGCAAATTTTTCCTGATTTAAAAATGGATTTTCTTCAGCAAGCAAAAGTTTTTGCTGATAAAGCACAAGAAACTGAAATTCCAGCTCCTGCCGGCTGCGTTACCTATGCCAGAGTTGCAAATAATTTAGGTATGGCACTTTTTGAGGAAGCAGTAGCCCTTTCTAAAATGAGCTCTCGCGATAGAACTCAAGCGACCCAATTGCATGCACATACCACCCAAGCAGCTGAGCTCTTTAAAACGGCAATCAGTAAGAGTTCAGTGGAAGGAACTTATAATCTTGGCCAACTTCAAGAATACCGGTTTAACTTTTTGGAAAAATTTGGCAACCTTGATGCGGCTCTTCTCAATTACCAGCAGGCACTCTCAGAAGGGCATACGCCAGCGCAAGAGCGAATAGAATCTCTTTTAATTGAGGGAACTCAAGGAACTCCCTTGAATGGTGCCCAACGAAAAACACTTTTTGCTGCATTAAAAGAATATGCACCAAAATCCTCACTTTTAGAAAAGAGAGAATATAATAAATCTGCGTATTACCAAGCGGCACAAAGGGAGTTAGTTCCGGGCAATTCTGAATATTTTGAAGGTCTATATTGGCTCGATCAAGGCGAAACTGAGTGTGCGATGAAATTACTCAAAATTGCGCGCGATGATAAAAAAAATAAGGCTGCTTCCATCACCATGTTTGATATCGGCTTTCATGACAGCAATGATGCTATTAAACTGAAGAATATCAAGGAGTATTTTGGAATCAAGAATTCAATCCCATTTCATGCACGCATGATTCTTTCTGAATCTCTGTATAGTGCTTATAAAGAAATGATCGGTGAAGGAAATGGGGCCGCCCCTTATCTATGCATTGAAGCGCTTTTAATGGGCAATATTGAGCATATAAAAGCAGAGGTCGCCGCAGAAATCTGCCAATTATTAGATGAAGGAGAAAAACTTCAGGCTATTGCTCCTATTCGTGTTCCTTTTTCACGCTTAATAACTCCACGATTTATTGCAGATGTGATCAAGCTCTCTCACTCTGATAACACACCGGTAGTTTTACAAAAGATCGCAACCATTGCTCAAAATCGCTTGCAAAAAAAATGCGCAGAATCAGAAGCGCTGAATCTCAAACACTTAATTGAAAATATGAGTGAGGCGATCACCGATCTTGAAAAACAATCTCAAAATACAATACCGGAAGTAGTCGAAACTATAACCTCTACCGTTACTTGTGAGGAACCATCCCAAACATTTTTGGGCGACATTCCCTCTAAACCAAAAGATGCCAGCCGTGCTCCCGCTTTATTGCAAAGAGTTGATCAACCGCGATCGCACGCAAAATCCTCCAGCACCGTTTCAAAAGATTTGGTTGCAGAAAAAGCGCATGATGATTTTAGAAAAAGTAACGCGAGTAAAACTTTAGCAAGAATATCCAAAGAAATGGAGCAGTCTATTAATTCTAAAAATGTCCCCGAGGCTATAAACGGCTTTCGAACCTATCTTCACATTTTAAGAAAGAATTTTAAACATGAAGACTGCGCTTCTTGGGTGGGCAAACAAATTAAAAATGTTCTAAAGTTTCTATACGCTTTACCAAATTTAACTGAATGTGAGAATCTTCCTTCTGAAAAACAGAGAGAATTTAAATTATTATTGATCGCCCATACTAGTTTTACGCAATCAAACTATAATTGCGAAGCTGCTTTAAAAGCATTTTGCGCTGAACATCCTATTTATGGGCCGGCTTTGGTTGCTCGCGAATTGGCATCCGGATCACTCTTTGCACAGGATAAAGTAAAAGCAAATTCTTTTATAAAACAAGCACTGGATCAAGCCGTTCAAGCAGGGCAAAAGTCCGAGCATATGGCGGAAGTTACTGCATCGGTCAAATTCGTGGATTCTGCACCAGAGCAAAAGCCCGAATCGGAATTGCTCGTGCAGGTAGTAGATTTAGAAAAATCAAAAGAATTAGCGGCTCAACCAACTCCCGCGGTACCATCTGATGCTAAAAAAGCACAATTACAAAAAATAAAAGATGATTACTTACACAAACACTTTGAGCAAGAAATCAAGAATGCTCAAATTGCTATGACCGCTAAAGAAAATACCGCAACCCTGGTATCAATGGGCTCATTACTTAAAAAGTTTAAAGATAATAATGCTCAAGAACTGTATAGTTTGCTCACCAAAAATCATTCGATATATGGTAAATTTACCCGCATGAAAATGGTAAACACTTCTGAGAATATTAACTTTAAATTATTCTTGATCGCCGAAAAGGCGTTCTTAGAAAAGGACTATGACATTGAAGCTGCGCTCAAAGAAATATGCGCCAGCGACCCTGGTTATGCGCCTGCCCTCATCGCACGTGCATTTGCAATGGGCGATCTATTTGGAGTGAATAATGCCAGAGCCGAGCAGTTTTTAGATCAAGCTAAAGCAGAATGCGAAAAGCTCGGCAAAAAACCTCTCATGGTAATCACTATTAACAATGTTGAAGCTACTATGCGTATGTATGATCCGGCTGCTCAAAAGCCAGTGTCTCAAGAAACAGACCATAGTAAATTGGTTAAAAGAACATTTGATGCTTTACAGGTACCCCCCTTAACTAGGGAAGATACTCTGACACTTCAAAATATTGCAAAGTATCAGTCACAACTACTTGCAGCTGCCAAATCAAACGATATTGAAGAAGCAGTGAGAGCGCAACGCAAGATTGTTTATGCCTTTAGAGCAAACCCAAGCCCTGCTCTAAAACACTGCCAGCAAATATTAACCGAAGCTAATTGTGTGACTCAAACGGGAAATAACCCTCTTTATAGCATTGAATTAGAAATAGCTACTATTGCCGAGAAAACAATTGCTAGTGAGAAATACGATTATGAAACCGCATTAAAAGATCTTTGCGCGCGCCATCCCGTAAAAGCGGCTGCTATGATTGCCCGCGAATTTACCGAACATAATCTCTTTGCTCAAGATGTTTGCAAAGCAGATGAATTCCTAAAACGTGCAATTCAAGAGTGCTATCAATCCGGCAATAACCCTACTAGAGACGAATACCTTGCTCAGACCATAGGAATCGTTCAAGCCGCAAAAATACCACAAAATTCACAACCGCCCCTCCTTCCCATTCCCGACAAAGAAAAATTCACCGCAACAACAGCTCTTGCTGTCCAGGCTATTACCTCTTTAACTCAACAAAGTAATAATGGTGCTTCTGGAACAAACGAAGCTGAATTGCGCCAGGACTTTGAAACAGGAATAAAAAAAGCTACTGATTATCTTGATGCCAAATTTCCTGTAGATAGTGTTGGGTGGCTCATCGAAATACTTAAAAGATTCCGAACCTGCAATGAACCAGACCTTTATTTTACGCTTAAGAAAGAGTATGAGCCCTTCTATAATAGATTCAACCAATTAGAAAAGGCTAATGCCAAAAATGATGAAGACCGGCTCACCAATCTTCTGACTGTGGTTGGCGTTCAACTATTAGATATCGCAGAAAAAAAATTCTTAGATGAAAGCTATGATATTGAGCCAAAACTCAAAAAAATTTGCAAATCTTATCCGGGGTATGGTGCGGGAATAATTGCTCGTTTTATCGCAAGCAACCTATTTCAATCTCATAGTACCACCGCACAGGAATACCTTAAACAGGCACGCAAAGAAGCCAATAAAACCGGCGGATTTGAAAAACAAAAACTATTAGCGTTTTTAACAGTTAGTGAAGAATCCATACAGAAGATTACCGCGCCAGCTTCTTCCTCTCCCACAACAGTGCTGCCAACCTTGCATGCTTCTGCGCTGGAAGCTGCCAATAGTATTGCAATACAAGATCCTTCAGCGATAAAAAAAGCCATGACGACTAATGCTGACATTAAAAATAGCAATATTTCATTAGCCTCAACTTCAACGCAATTGCCCCATGAATTAACATCTTTGTTTACTAATGCAGAGACTTCTTTAACGCGGCTAAAAGAAGCCGTTGTTATACCCAAAGAACCCTTGGTTGCATCGCCAACACTCAGCCCAGCCACCATGCGAATAGCAAAACACTTGATTGCTGCGGTTCGTCCGGCTGATTCAGGAAACTGAAATAAATAATTAATAATAAAAATCTAAATAAGCTTTATCCTCATTCATCGCATCATCATCATCTTGCGGTTCATCGTGCCACCAGAAGTTAAATAGAGCCTTGATTATAATTCCTAAACCATGTTTAGCGAGCATAGGCATGATTACCCGTGAAATAGCGTAAACTTTTGAATTGTCTCTTATGCGCTGCGGATACTCAATGTTGCAATACTGCAGTCCATTGCATAGTTGATCATAGCATGCATTCACGCAGGTATATCTAACCAGCGATCCAGGAATGGCGCTTGGCCCATCAAAGTAGCAAGTCCATGCTGCTTCGCATCCATAGCCGGTGCATTGGCGCGCATACGGGACATGCGAAGGCACAATGAAGGGCAAAATGATCTTGGTGCATTCTTTAGCAACATCTTTGCGAGTAATGAAACAGGCTTTTAAGACTTTATCAAAAACAAAATGATCTATGGATTGAACCATCGAAGTAAATCTGGTTTGAGTTGAATAGGTAGGCATGTGTTGCAAGAGAAAGGCTAAACTCAAAAATATCTTTATTGATTTGAATTTTGAGGTTGCTTTACTTTGTTCAATACTGCATTTATACGAGGATGATACATATAGAGATACCATGATGACTTTATCACCTTTTTTAAGATATTCCCGACACCCGTATGTTCAAAAAAAACATATTCTTGAACTCGTTGCGCATGACCAAAAGATCGAAGGCAAAATTCACTTGATACATTCTTACGATGAAGCGCAGCATAGGGGGCAAAATTTGCTATCGAAGTAGCTACTGGGTTTAGTTTAGTATTCATATGTTTAATTGTTCCCGGAATAATATAACCGGTCATAGTAAAATTAATAGTATCTGAACAAACAGATTTAATATTTTCATTACTCAAATTGGGCTTAAAAGATCCATTTTCAAAAGATCCATATAATAGCGAATAAAGAGCAAAACGACTTCCTCCTTCAAGGCAAATACGCACTGCATCTTTGGTCGGCACCTGGGCAATCCCTAAATCAAACGTGGTTTGAGGATCAATTTTTTCGCAAATTTTGTCGCACAACTTCCCACGAAGACTATCAAGAATAAAAGAGACCGCAATGGGAACCCAGATAGGCGCAGTCTCAATCGCAATACGATTAATATATTTACCTATTGTTATTTTAGGTGATTCTTCTTTTTTTACTTGTTCTAGATGTACTTGAATAGCCTCTGGCTTTTGAGCAATGGCAGTGCAACCAAAAATAATCAATAAAGATACGATGCGAATATTCATGAATACGCTCTGGCTAAGATTTTAAAGTATGGTTTTTATCGCTTGCAGTAGCTGCTCAACTTCTTGAGCAGTATTATACAGATAAAAACTCGCACGTACAGAGCCAGGGATGTTCATCAGTTTTGCCAGGGGTTGTGCACAATGATTTCCTGCGCGAACGCAAATGCCCTTTTTACTTAATTGGGCGGCAATATCATGCGGATGCATGCCATCAATAGTAAAACTTACTAAGTGGCCAGATTTTTTTAAATCTTGGATCGGTCCAAGAATCGTAACCTTTTTCATTGAACTAAACCCATCAATAAGTTGCGCGCATAATGAGGCTTCATGTTTTTGCAATTGATCAAAGGGGATATGCTTTTGGATATAATCGATAGCAGCAGCTAATCCAATTGCTTGCGCAATGGGCGGCGTGCCTGCCTCAAATTTATGCGGAGCTTTTTGCCAAGAAGCGTTATAGAGATCTGCTTCATACACCATGCCGCCGCCAAACTGATATGGCTGCATTTGCTCATGCAACTCTTTTTTAATATATAAAACGCCAATGCCGGTTGGCCCCAGCATTTTATGGCCTGAGAATGCCAGAAAATCACAATTCAATTTTTTCACATCGAGTGCTTCATGGGGAGCTGATTGCGCCGCATCGATTAAAACGCGTGCACCCACGGCATGAGCAGCAGCGATAATACGCGTAATATCATTGCGAGTTCCTAATGCATTTGAAATATGAGTTACGGCAACCAATTTAGTTTTTTGAGTGAGCAATGAATCCAAGGCCTTATAATCAAGTGTGCCATTAGGCAGTGCTGGAATATATTTGAGCGTGGCACCATTTTTTTTGGCTACTTGTTGCCATGGGATCATATTGGAGTGATGCTCCATTTGAGAGATCAAAATCTCATCGCCCTGTTTAATGTGTTCGTGTGCCCAGGAGCTGGCAACCAGATTAATACCTGCGGTAGTGCCGGCAGTAAAAATTACTTCATTTGGATCAGCTTTAATAAATTGCGCTACTTTTGCACGTGCATTTTCATAAAGTGTGGTAACTTCTTCGCCAAATTCATAGACCGAGCGATGAATGTTAGCATTATTATGCGCATAAAAATTAGACACGGCATCTATAACCGCTTGCGGCTTTTGGCTTGTGGCTGCATTATCTAAATAGACTAATTGATGATTATTGATTTTTTTTTCTAAGATTGGGAAGTCTTTACGAATGTCTCTCATACATAACACCTTTATTTTTTTTCCGTTCGCCTCGATAGAACCCCGAAGGGGTGAGTGGAGAGGTCTCCATTCGGCTTTCAGCCTTCATCGACCGGAACGGGGCGGTTATTCTTTTCAACCATTATCTTGCTCACCAATTTTTCTACCATTTTCTCTCGCAGATTTTCATCAAGCATACCGCTCAAAGCCTGTGCAAAGAAACTAGTTATTAATAATTTTCGTGCATGCATTAATGAAAGTCCTCGTGATTGCGCATATATTAATTGATCCTCTGCAAGTGGACCCACCGCACTACCATGCGCACATTGCACGTCATTGTTTTGCACTTCAAGCGAAGGAATTGAGAGCGCTTTGGCTTGATTGCTCATAAGTAAACTTTTATTTTCTTGGCGTGCAACTGAGAGCGCAGCATCTTTTTGAATATCGATTGCGCCTTGATATTGCAAATAAGCAGCGTCAGCAACAATTCCATTAATTACTAAATTGCTCGTTGATGAGGCACCGTGATGCTCCTGCCTAGTAGTGATTGAGCACGTTTGCGTGCCACTTAACGCATAGGCACCTGCAACAACAAGTTGCGCGTTCTCATGCAACTGAGCCTTGATGGACAAGCTGATGTTACCGTTTCCGACGATAATAGGACACAAGATAACTGAACTTCCCGCTTCCAGCTCAAAATGCCAAGATGCTTCTAGAGAATTTTCACCTTCATGTATTTTGATAAACGTTGCAGTGGTATCTGCGGGTATTTTGTATACAAACGAACCGTTTTGAATAACCTCATTTTCCCACTCGAATCCTTCGACAAGCTCAGGACGAGCGGGTAGCGAGACCGCTCGTGGTGAGCTCGTCGAACCATTCGAGCGGCACAAGTTAGTTATTGTGCTCATCCAATCGATCCTTCCATTTCATGGGCTATCAATCGATTAATTTCAACTGCATATTCCATGGGCAGTTCTTTTACAAACGCATCAATAAATCCGTTTACGATTATCGCGCGCGCAGCCGCTTCACTCAATCCTCTGCTCATTAAATAGATAATTTGATCATCATTAATTTTACTCACGGTTGCCTCATGGCCAACATCGGCAGTTTGATTGGCAACCTGGACCGTAGGATAGGTGTCTGATCGCGAAAGCCCATCAAGTAATAATGCATCGCAGTTTACACGCGAATGAGCATGCTCAGCTGATGGTGCAATTTTTAAGAGCCCGCGATAGCTAGAACGGCCACCCTGCTTAGAGATCGATTTTGAAACAATGTTGGAGCTCGTATGCGGCGCCAGATGAATTATTTTTGCTCCTGCATCTTGATGCTGCCCTTTGCCTGCAACAGCAATAGAAATAATTTGCGCTTTAGAATGCTCGCCCTTGAGAATCACACACGGATACTTCATAGTAACTTTGCTGCCAAAATTGCCATCCACCCATTCTACCGTGGCGCGCTCATGAGCAACCGCGCGTTTAGTGACTAAGTTGTAAACATTATTAGACCAATTCTGAATAGTAGTATACCGAATATGGGCATCTTCAAGCGCAATTAACTCAACCACGGCACTGTGCAAAGAATTTTTGCGATACAAAGGTGCACTGCAGCCTTCCACATAATGCACAAAGCTACCCGGCTCGGCGATGATGAGCGTACGCTCAAATTGCCCCATGCTGGGCGCATTGATGCGAAAATATGCTTGAAGGGGCATATCAATATGCACTCCCTTAGGCACATACACAAAACTGCCACCGCTCCAAACAGCAGAATTAAGTGCGGCAAATTTATTATCATGGGCAGGAATCACGGTCGCAAAATATTTTTTTACCAAATCCGGATATTCTCTTACCGCTTTGCTCATATCGGTAAAGATAACTCCTTGGTCGGCCCATTTTTGTTGTAATTTTTTATAGACTACTTCCGACTCATATTGCGCGCCAACTCCTGCCAAAAATTTCTGCTCGGCTTGGGGAATGCCTAATTTTTCAAACGTGGTTTTAATATCTTTGGGCACATCTTCCCATGAATTATGCTGCCCTTCAATGGGCTTCACATAATAATGAATATCATGCGGATCAAGGCCCGCCAGATCCGCGCCCCATGAAGGCATGGGTAATCGCTCAAAAATCTCAAGCGCTTTAAGACGGAACTCAATCATCCAATCCGGCTCATTTTTTTGCCGGGCAATTTGCAAAACAATATCAGCATTAACTCCTTTGATCGTTTTAAAGATCGGAGTTGATTGTGAAGTTAATTGCATTCATATCCTCGTTGCTCGATTTGCTGAGCAAGTTCAGAATTACCCGATTGCATAATCGTGCCCGCGTGCATCACATGCACCGCATCGGGAGTAATATAATTAAGTAATCGTGGGTAGTGCGTAATCATAAGAATGCTCATGTTTGGATTCGCAGTTCGTGCTGCTTGCAAACCTTCTGCCACAATTTTAATGGCATCAACATCAAGGCCAGAGTCAATCTCATCAAGAATAGCCAGTTGCGGTTTGAGAACTAAAAGTTGCAATAACTCTAAGCGTTTCTTTTCACCGCCTGAAAACCCGGCATTGAGCTCACGATAGGCAAATGCATGATCAATCCTGAGAATATCCATTTGTTCAAAAAGAAACTGCTTAAACTCGTTTACGGGTATTGCTTTTTGAGTGATTGCCGCGTGCGCTTCTTTAAGAAAATTAAAAACAGTAACACCCGGAATTTCTAGGGGATTCTGAAACGCTAAAAATATTCCCGCTTGCGCTCGTTTATCGATTGATAAGTTCGTGATATCAGTTCCGTTAAATTCGATTGATCCAAAAGTGATGGTATATGCAGGATGGCCCATAAGCGCATAGGCTAAGGTGCTTTTGCCCGAACCATTACGACCCATCAGCGCATGCACTGATCCGGGCTGGATTTCTAAATTAATGTGGGATAAAACTTGTTTTTCAGCTATTGCAACTGAAAGATTGGTAATTCTAATCATGTTGCTCAATTAGTATCTCTCACGGTATTGTTGTATAAGAGATCCAACCATCGAGACTACTGAGATTGCAAATAATATAGTCAAAATTGGCTTTCTCTCGCTCATCTTTTGGGAAAATTCATTGTTGTAAATACAATGGGCAGTACTAACATCTTTATCCGCATTTGCTAGTCCAAAGGCAACATTCATCAGTTTATAATGATCGCAATACTTATCTTTTTTACAGGTTTCTAGAATCTTTTGAGCAGCCTCAAAATCACGCTTCTTCATCGAGTGATAGTATTGGCCGCCAATATCATCATTTGTATTTGCAAATGTAAAACTAAATGATATAAAACTGAGACATAAAAGTAATCTATTTATCGTTTTATCCATAATATCCCTAGTCCCATTCAGTATCAGATTCAGAAGGCACTATGCCAATTCCATTAAATCCACAATAATATCCTGCAACTAAGCCAACTACTCCAGCGGCAGTAATATACCAAACAGGATGCCATTGTTGCGCAAGCGTTAATTCTGAGCTGATCCAGGCACTACTTTCTGCATCTTTTTGAGATTTGGCCTGTGCAAGCGCTTCTTTCATTACTTCGAGCTTATTACACTCTTTGCATGCTTCCAAAACTTTTTGAGCGATTACAAAATCGCCTTTTTGAGCAGAATGATAATATTGCCGCACAAAATCTTCTTTTTTTGTTGCAGCAAATGCCACAGTACCAAACAATAAGAAAGAGAAGCTGAGAAGGAGTAATTTCATAGTAATTCCCGAAATCAGAGATTAAACCTTAAACCTATTCGCTTAAGAGACTCATTTGTTTTCAACAGCTTTCCCAACAGTGCAAAGGATCGCTATAATCCCTACCCCCATCGCAGTGAGCCCTGCCACTAAATTTAACTGTTCTAGAGTATCACGCCATTCTTCTTCTTTTTTAAGCTCTGAACAGATCCAACGTGTGCTGCTAACATCTTTTTGAGACATAGCTTGAAGAAGCGCTTCATGCATTACTTTAAAGTGATCGCAGTCCCTTTCGTATTTGCATCCTCCTAAAACATTCTTCGCGGCATTAAAATCACCTTTTTTTATCTGTTGATAATAGAGAGGCACAAACTTTTCTTCAATGGTTCCTGCAGTTATTTGCAAAGCAAAAGATACCAAAAGAAGGTGTAATAATAATTTCATAGAAATCCTTTAGAAATGCTTATTAACCAGTATAAAAGGCTTTTTTATTAAGATCCAGAAGTAATAACGCCTTAAGCCGCTACTCTAAGCAGTTCCGGAAGGCTAATAATCCCCTGCTCCACTTTGGAAAGGCCATCATGCATGAGGCTTTTCATGCCATCATGGCACGCCTGCTTATAAATACCCTCAAATGAAGGATGCTGCACAATAAGCGCACGCAAGGCGCTGGTCATCACCAGAAGCTCAAAGATGCCGATTCGGCCTTTATGGCCTAAGCCTAAGCAACTTTGGCAGCCGGTTCCCGTAAAGAGTTTGGTGGCAGAAGAACCATATTTTTTAAGGAGAGCTGCCTCTTGTTCTGAAGGAGCTTTTTCTATCTTACAATGCACGCATATTTTACGCGCAAGCCATTGAGCCAGTACCCCGGTGAGAGCCGCGTTAATGAGAAAGGGTTCGATGCCCATATCCATCAAGCGCATTACCACGCTGGCAGCATCATTGGTATGTACCGTGCTAAATACTAAGTGGCCCGTTAGCGAGGCCTCAATGGCAATTCCAGCCGTTTGCTTATCGCGAATCTCGCCGACCATCACGATATCAGGGTCTTGGCGAAGCAAGGCGCGAATACCTTTTTCAAAAGTAAAACCGGCATCGGGGTGAATTTGCCCTTGGGTTACGCCCGGCACGCAATATTCTACGGGATCCTCAAGCGTGATAATATTTTTTTGAGGGCTATTGAGGCTACTCAAAGCGGCATAAAGCGTGGTAGTTTTTCCCGAACCGGTGGGGCCAGAAACTAAAAAGAATCCGCTGGATTTGCAAATGAGATCTTTAAAGGTAGTTGCCATATCAGCGGTGAAGCCCAGATGATCGAGCGTGATTGCATGATCGGCTCGATCCAAAATACGTACCACAATTTTTTCGCCATATAATGCCGGAAAAGTGGAAACGCGCAAATCAATTTCATGGCCATTGGAAAGAATTCGAAATTTACCATCTTGGGGAATACGCTTTTCAGCAATGTTAATATTGGCAAGCACTTTAAGCCGAGCAAGCAACTGCTGCATTAAGGCAACTTCTATTCCCTCATGATCATAAAGCACGCCATCAATTCGCAAGCGCACGCGCAATTTATCAACCGTCGGCTCAAAATGAATATCTGAGGCGGCACGCGTTATAGCACTCGCCAATAGATTATCTACCAAACCTATTACAGGAAATTCTTGTTCACCGGTATTCATCATGATTGCTACTATTCCTCATCTTTATCAATTTCTTCTTTTATGGTCGGCTCAACATCTTCATCTTCATAATGCAGCAATGAATGATATCGTTCTTCTTC
>CAYMRF010000038.1:0-13845 GCA_964392765.1 uncultured Pseudomonadota bacterium | reverse complement strand
GAATCGCCCATCACATAATCCAGTATGTTAAATTCTAAAGGTTCTCCGGATTTGCCCACAACATGAATAGGCTCAGCAACCGGAGGATTACAAGAAACAAAAGTTCCCATATTTGCAATATAAAAAGGAGGATTGGTTGCAACGAGTGTTGCAAATTTAATAAGCCCTGGTTTGGTGGCTTGAACAATCAATTGCATATGTTGCACGCTACCTGCAGGAAGACCTTTGGGAAAAACCCAAATTCCTTTTCCGCCCTTCTGCGCCATTGAATCGCCATCTTCATTAAAACTTCCAATAGTAGGATGAATAACATTAAGCAACTTAATAGGAAGCCCTTGCCCCGCATCAGGCATTAAATCGGACCAAAAAGAGACATGGGTAAATTTAGAAATTTGAATTGCATAATCTATAGTAAAAGTTTGGCCAACGCATACTTTAGCCGGCGCGGTGATAGTAAAAGTAATATTATTAAAGGGAGCTGGTGGCGTATGCTGTGAAACACTTTTTTGTTGGGAAGAGTTGAGTAATGTGCGATCTTCAACTACCATTATGTCATGCGCAAGTCTCGAATGACTGCTCGCAATTGCCTTACCCATAATTGGTAACGCAATCCCCATCAATATAAAACAGTTTTTTAGCCAATTCTTCTTCATTCATATCCCTTTTTTTATTATTTTTGCTTCATCTAATGCCCGTTATGAAACGACAATAAACGCGTATAATTTTAAAAATAAAATTTTTTAAATAAATCGTTATTTAATTTCATACTATGTATCGCAAAAGAGAGTCAAGAAGTATCGCATACTTTACAAGGTGTCAAAAATAATATTAGTTTTTCAAATGAAATTTAAGAAGGAGATCTTATGATAGAAAGACTATTTTCTGCATTAAAAGATGTTATAGAAATTCTTTTCTTTAGCAGCGTTATTTACTGTTTTTGCCTTTGGCTTAAAAAAGACAAAAAGCACAATTTACTTATATATTTTTTTAGCTATTGCCTTGTTTTCTGTTTTGGAGTTCTTTTAAATTTAGCCACCGTTGTTGCATTTCTCACCTACTCAACTCCCATAACATTGCTGCTCTTTATTATTTTTCATCAAGAACTATTGCAACGGAATTTTATTACTCTTACCAATATGCCCATTTGCACATCCGAATCATCTGATTGGATCGAACAGCTAATTCGCGCAAGTCTCCATGCAATTAATAACAACAAACAATTAATCTGTGCGATTGAACATCGAACCAGCCTCAAGCCATTCTTATATAGTCCATTAGTATTCAATAGCCCATTAGCGCAAAATTTAGTTAGCCTGTTAGTTGATAGTACTGGATTTGATTCAAGAAAGATTTTTTGGTGTTCATCCCAGGGAAAATTAATTGGAATTAATAGCGAATGGCAAGTTTGCCCCCATGAAACATGGCAATCTCAAGCGACTATCGAGTTGCCTACCTGGAAGCAAGATGCATTATTAATGACTCTCAAAACAGATACGATTATTTTTAAGGCCGATCCAAGTAAAAGAGCATTTGATGTAGTGATCAAAGGAACACTTTATGAAAATTTAGCAGCGCATCAAACACTCTCATTATTAAAAAAATATTTAACTATTTCCAATCTCACTAAAGGAGATATAAGCAATGATCACATTACTCAAAAACACAATACTGAACAACTTAACCATTAAAATATTTTCATTAATTATCGGATATTGTTTATGGTCTTTTCTTGGTAACGCCTATACTCAAACCAGTACTGTTACAGTTCCAGTTTGCTTTTACAATGTTTCTGATGATAAAGAAATAACCACCCAGCAAGAAACAATAACCGTACAACTGAGAGGCAAAAGATCAGATTTAAAACAGTGCACCGATTTAGCACTCCATATTAATGCAGAATCATTATCGCTTGGTCACCATAAAATCTGCCCTCATGAAGAACTACTGTTTTTACCAAAAACAGTAAGTTTGTTACACTGTAAACCTCTTACGGTGAATCTTTGCGTAGCTCGTAAAAAGAGCAGTGAGAATGAATTGATATAAGGATTAAAATGTCTACGGTTACATCAAGATTTAAAAAAGTTTTTTATACCATTTTTGGTTATTTTATTAAGGGCTTATTAGCATTATTACCCATAACACTCACCATCGCGCTTTTAAATATTTCATTTCGAATGCTTAAAAACTGGCTTCGTCCCATTTATGAACTGGAGCCTGAATTTCTCAAAGCAATCCCCTTTTCTGAATTTCTACTCACTTTTTTTGTAATCCTATTTATTGGCATCATTCTTAATTTCTTTATTTTGCACTCATTCTGGATCATGTTTGAGAATTTTATTAGCAAAATCCCCTTAGTTCGCCCTATCTATGCAGGAATTAAGCAATTAGTGGATGCATTTAATCCCCAAGATTCTGGAGGCATTAAACATGTGGTGCTCATAGAGTTTCCGCGCAAAGGAATGTATACCATAGGATTTATGACCAGCGAAATTGCTTCTCAGCTGAGCCCTAATAGCAATGCTGTATTTTATAATATTTTTGTCCCCACTACTCCTAATCCCACGAGTGGATTTTATTTCATGGTACCCAAAGAGGAAATTATAGTTATCAATATTTCACGCCAAGAGGCAATGGCGTTAATAATGTCTGGCGGGATTATTCAACCGGAACGCTTTGGTGATAAGAAATCAATTTAATCCGCTTGCGCACATTGCTTAACATGTTTCACTAATCGCACCATAGAAATTGCGGCTTGCGCGGCTTGCCATCCTCTATTATTTTCTATCGGCTCCACTTCCTTCAGCGCTTGCTCTTGAGAATCCAATAGTAAAATTCCCCAAGTTATTGGTATTTCTAATTCTAAATTAATATGTGATATACCACTTGAAACATGATCCACCAGTAATCTTGCTGGTGGGATTGTGCCCAGGGTAATAATGGCATCGAATTTACGCGTTTTAGCTAACAGTTTCACGACAAGTGGAATTTCGTATGCCCCCGGCACGTATGCAATGCTAATATCTTCCGTATTGTAACCATTTTTATTTAAACATTGAGTAGCCCCCTCTAATAACTTTTCAGTTATCGCAGCATGATATTCGCTTACTACGATAGCAATTTTATTTGCAAAGAGAGTGCCATTAAAAATACCCATGATACATACTATGAATACAAAATTACGCATATATTGATTCCTTTTTTATAGTATTTGCATACGCGAATAATAGGCACAGTAAATAAAAAAATACAACAATTTTATTTCCAAAAACTCGATCTCTTGATTTTGTAAATCAAACGTTGTAGCTTGCAACTATGTGTAACTTTTTAAAAAAGGAAGTCCTATGAGACTAATATTTTCTTTTTTGAGTGCTGCATTACTTGCGTCATTAGCGACGCCAGCACAAGCTTTCTCTCTTTTCAATCGCGATAACAATTATGAGTGTTCATGTGAACCGCTCTATTGTGGCGCATGGGGCTTACAATTGCAAGGTGGCGTTCGCCCAATTATCTGGACCAATAGAGGGGATCTCACACTCGTCAATTGCACAGCAGTTGCTCCAGCTACCGTTCTTACTACTGTTGGCTCAGTTCCTAAATTTTCTAGACTTTTTCATACACCATGGCAAATTGGTGGCCAATTGAGCTATGCCCTTTCTTCTAACACCAATGTGTTTACTGAAGTAAATTATGCGCAAGCGCGTGGAAAATCTTCAGCCGTTTTTGCAAATACCAATTTTGGTTTATTTGGTTTAAGCAAATACAAATTAGTTGAGTGGTATGTTGGTACCCGTTATTACACCGATCGTAACTGGTGGTGCAATGCAGTATCAGTATTCTTTGGTGGTAAAATTGGCTTAATTCATCACAAAACTTCTGGCGTTACTGCAGTTGTTGCAGCTGCTGCTAATGATTGCTGTAATTCTATTGACCTGTTTGGTCGCAACACCGTGTTTGCGGGTGGCGGACATGTTGGTCTTGATTATTGCTATTGCGGTAACTGGTCATTTGTGTTGACCGCTGAAGTGGTAGCTAGCTGCGCAGCACGAAGCATTGGCAGCGCACGCTTCACCCAAACCGCTATCAATAACTTAAATCTTGCAACCAATTTAATAGCTGGCGGCATTGGAACTGAACTTGCTTTCCCAATCACCGTTGGCGTGAAATATAACTTCTAAAAAAAGTTATTCTCACAAATTTAAGGCCTATCATTTTGATAGGCCTTTTTTATTTATATCACGCTCTCTTAACATCGGAAGCTTTAATCTCAACTAAACTAAAACCTTTATACAGGAAAAATTAAAACTGATTCTGAAAAAATTTAGTATAGAAAAGCTCTATGCCTGCTTGCGTTTCAATATTATTTTTATACGCTAAATCGAGCTCATAGATCGATTGATGAGCATTTTTAAGCTCACTTAATGAACTCTTCTTCCAATCTTTTTGCAAGTATGAGAATGGCAATCGGTAGCCGATACTTTTAGCTTGCTGCGGTTGCTGATGATCAAGATAATAGCGAGCATAATACGCACGCCATAATTGTTCACTCCAATACGTGCACCAAAAAGTCATAGGGTATTCAGCTTCAATGAGCGCCCATCGATTGAAAAAATGAGAAGCATCCTTTGCAAAGAAATATTGACTTAAGGTAAACAGCGATTGTTCAGATTGCAAAATACGCTCAAGCAATTGTGCACAATCATCATATTTACCAATCACTTGCATATAAGAAATAATCATACAGGATTGATCCAGCGTGATTTTAGTATATGAAGTGCATAGTGTTTGGATAAATTTTTGAATCTGAGGCGTATTCTTTTTTTTATAGAAGGCGAGCAATGCACTTAATGTTACTGCATTGATTGCTTCTGGAATTTCTATCAAGCATTGTTTATGTAATCTAATTCCATCTTCATTGAGCGCGGCCAAGAGTATTTGATGAGGACCTTGATACGTTGATAGATATTCAAAAAATGCTTGGCGATCTTTCTTATCAAGTTCATGCGCATTACGCACATAGTACGTTAATCCCATTCCCAAGAAGCTGGTTTGCAGTTGCCCCAGAACTTGGGATAACGAAACATCTGCAAGATCAATAGATTCGATTGAAGCGCCTTGAGCACGAGCATTAGAAACTATTTGCGCTAAGAAAATTACGGGAATAGCAGTTGCATCTTTTACTGCAAAGCATGTTACATTGCCTACGCGAAATAGATTGTTATCAGAAATAATTTGATCTAAAAATTCTTTGAGTTGCATACAATCCCCGTTCGTCCCGATGGAGGCCGTTAGGCCGAGTAGAGGGATACGAACGTTCGCTCCCCTCGAATCGTGCTACGCACTCCTTCGGGGCGAACGGTCTATATTTTAAACGGCATTAACAAAACGATTTTTTAAAGAAAAGAGCGGCTCTTGCCCTCTCGCTTTTTTAGTATCGCTGGTATTAGCAGTTTTTGCTAGAGGCTTCTTTTCAAGTGGTTGAGCTAATAATACAAAAAGATCATTAGTTCCTTTGATTGCAAGATTTTTTAATTGCTCAAATTCTTGCCATGTGGATGCCTGTTTTTCCGCTGCACCTTGAATCTCAATTACTTTGCCTGATTGGGTTAATACAAAATTATAATCAGCATCAATAATGCTATCTTCTGCATAATCAAGATCAAGCAAGGCATTTCCATTGCTTATACCTGCAGAAACAGCAGCAACTGAATCAGTAAGTATTGATTCCAAGAGCTCGCCGGTTTCAATCCATCGAGAGATCGCTTTTTCAAGGGCCAGATACGCACCGGTGATAGATGCAGTTCGAGTACTGCCATCAGCTTGTAATACATCGCAATCCACATGAATGGTGCGCTCGCCGATCTTAGAAAGATCTGCTACCGCGCGCAATGATCTGCCAATTAAACGTGAGATTTCCACAGAACGATCATTTCTTTTCGCCTGGGTGCTTTCTCTACTTGATCTCACTTTGCATGAAGTAGGAAGCATTGCATATTCAGCAGTAAGCCAACCGGTTTTGCTGCCTTTTAAAAAAGGCGGAACACCTACTTGCATACTCACAGAACAAAGAACTTTGGTATTACCTAATTCAAAAAGCACCGATCCGGGCGCATAGCCAAAAACATTATACGAAATTTTAACATCACGCAATTGATCAAACTTGCGGCCATATGCTCTTTGGATAGCAGACATAATATCTTCCGATTATACAAAAAAAGCCGCTCGAATTCAGGGTTAATGAATTCAAGCGGCTTATATAATAATGCTTTATTTCTCAATTAAACGAAGGCGAACACGGCCCGTTGATTCATCATATTCAAGCACTTCAACCGTGGCCATATCATCAACTTTATAGTCACGTAAGAAAGTGCGTTGCTTATCACGAGGAATATTTGAAACGTGTACCAAACCATCAAGACCCGGAACAAGTTCAACAAACAATCCAAAATCAGCCAGACGCTTAATTTTGCCATGATAAATGGTACCTGCGTCAATTTGACCACCAAGAGTCTTCACCCAATTGATTGCCATTGGAAGATCCGCATCAGGACCGCCAAAGATTTTCACTAAGCCAGTTTCATCAATATCGATGCTGGTCTTAGTTTTAGCGATAATTTCTTTAATAACTTTACCGCCGGTACCAATAATTGCACCAATCTTATCTTGAGGTACTTTTACCGTGATCAACTTAGGAACTAACGCCGATAATTCAGTATTTGGAGCAGTCATGCATTTACGCATTTCGCCCAAGATATGCATACGACCCTTTTTAGCTTGCGCAAGCGCGGCCTCAAAGATATCGCGTGATAATCCACCTTTATACTTAATATCCATTTGGATCGCCGTGATACCATTATCAGTACCACATACTTTGAAGTCCATTAATCCAAATGCGTCTTCAAATCCAGAAATATCGGTTAATACCGTAAACTTACCAGAAGTGCTCTTTAAGAGTCCCATTGCAACGCCGCTGACCATTCTCTTAATAGGAACGCCCGCTTGCATTAAAGCCATAGTAGAACCACATACGGTTGCCATAGATGTTGAACCATCAGATTCAAGCATATCGGCCACCACACGGATAGTATAAGGAAAATCTTTATTATCAGGCAAAACTCGACGAATAGCAGCAGCAGCCAAATGACCATGCCCTACTTCACGGCGACCAGGCCCACGTTGTGGACGAACTTCACCCACTGAGAATGGAGGGAAATTGTAATGAAGCATAAAAGTACCTTCAGCTTCATGTTCCATGATGCTTTCGATCTTTTGCTCATCGTCACCACCGCCTAATGTTGCAGTAACAAGTGCTTGAGTTCTACCACGAGTAAAGAGTGCTGAGCCGTGCGTGAAAGGCAAGAGTCCTACTTCAACAGAAATAGGGCGGACTTGATCATAGGCACGATCATCAATACGTTTACCAAGTGAGAAAATTAATTCAGTAAATTTAAGTTGTAGCGTTTGATCAAGGATGTAATCAATTACTTTTTTGGTTTCTGCAGAATCATTAATCTGTTCTTTATAAAGCTCAGTGAATGCATCTCTGATTTTATCCAGTTGCTCATTGCGCAGAACTTTATCAGGAATGTTAACACTCTTCACTAAATCAGCCGTCATGAAAGAATCAACGCGAGTTTCCCATTCTTTCCAGTTATACGGATCGTTGATCTCTTCTTTTGCAACGCCAACTTCTTTTTGAATCTCTTTTTGCCATTCAACAATGCGCTTAATTTTATCATGCGCAACAAAAAGGACATCAACAAATTCTGATTCAGAGATTTCTGCTGCTGAGCCTTCTACCATGCAAATACCTTCCTCGGTACCGGCAACTACTAAGCGAGCATCTGATTTGAGTGATTCAGAGAACAATGGATTTGCGATCCATTTGCCCTCTAAACGAACCATTTCAACAGCGCCAATTGGCCCCATGAAAGGGACTTTAGAAACAGTAAGCGCAATTGAAGTTGCGATCATACTTAAAACATTGGGCGCATGTTCTTTATTAACAGAATATGCGGTTGAAATAATTTGTAATTGATTAAAATATTGAGTCGGAAATAAAGGACGAATCGCACGATCAATAAATCTACCGGTGAGAACTTCTCTATCAGTTGATTTACCTTCACGCTTAAAATATCCGCCTGGAATTTTACCGACCGCTGAAAATTGTTCGCGATAATCTACCGTTAATGGTAAAAAGCCAGGAAAATCCTTTGATGGAGCAGAAACAGCTGTTGCTAAAACTACTGTTCCGCCTTGGGTAAGCCACGCAGCCCCATCGGCTTGGCGTGCAAACTTACCAATTTCTACTTCATAACCAAATTCCGGCAAACTAAATTTTTTTACCATTATGGTAACCTCTTATTTTCGCAAGCCCAGACGATTTACAATCTCTTTGTACTGGGAAGCATTATGTTTTTTTAAGTATTCTAAGAAGCTCTTTCTATTGGCAACTGCTTGCAGTAAACCTCTTTTTGAAGAGACATCTTTTGGATTTTTTTCTAAGTGCCCAGCAACTTCTTTAATTTTTTCAGTTAAAAGAGCAACTTGAACTTGAGCTGATCCGGTATCTTGATCATTGATTGCAAAAGCTTTGATTACTTTTGCTTTGTTGTTTTTGTCTACTGACATAATACACCTTGTTTTATCATTTAAATTCTAATCTTATTTTAGCATACCCTTGAGATATAGCTAACTTTATTATCCTGGCCCTTAGCCCAGCCGTCGCTTATCCGGGCCTTCCGGCTCGGCAAGCTATGGCGGGCAGTCCCCGCACGGTGCTTATAAAGGCATTTTTTCTACCTTATTAAGCGGCGCAGCCAGACGTAGCTCTTTAGGGCGGAGACTGGTAGGCGCGAGCGGGATTGAACCGCTGACCCTTGCTACGTCAAAGCAATGCTCTACCACTGAGCTACGCGCCTTCTGTTTCTCTGGAAGCTCTCATTTCTTCGCGCTCACGCAGCTCTTCTTGTTGAGCTTGGCGTTCGAGCTCAGAAACATCATCACCCAAATAATGATCTCTGAATGATGCGATTCCAGTACCTGCTGGTATTAATTTACCAACAATAACGTTTTCCTTCAAACCATATAAATTGTCTACAGCGCTTGAAATTGCCGCTTCCGACAAGATACGGGTAGTCTCTTGGAACGATGCTGCAGAGATAAAGCTTTCGGTGCCAAGGGATGCCTGGGTAATACCCATCAAGATTGGCTTAGCCGTTGCAACGCGTTTACCTTCTGCTTTAACCAATGAGTTGACCATCTTGAAGTGAACACGGTCAACGCGATCACCAATCAAGAAATCAGTATCACCGGCATCTACCACACGAACTTTACGCAACATTTGGCGTGAAATCAATTCAATATGGCGATCGTTAATATCAATACCCTGTAAGCGGTAAATTTGCTGAATTTGGTCTACTAAGTAGCGCTGAACCATATCAGGCCCCATGATACGCAAGATATCATGCAACACTGGTGATCCTGAAGTAATCGGATCTCCGGCGCTTACGCGTTCACCATTCAATACGTTTACCTGTTTACCGCGAGGAATGAAGTAATCAATAGATTGCGCTCCGTTAACAACGGTGATCTTTCTCAATCCCCGATGCAATCCACCAAATACCACTTCACCATCAATATCAGCAATAATTGCAGGATCTTTTGGCATACGAGCTTCAAATAATTCAGCAATTCGTGGCAAGCCCCCGGTAATATCCTTAATACGTGAAGCTTCACGAGGGATTTTAACCAAGACGTCACCGACTTCTACCTTTTGATTTTCGCTCACACCAAGGTAAGCGCCTGCTGGCAAGAAGTATAATGCTTCTTCGTTACCATTTTCATCTTCGATAGCAAGAGAAGGCTGATATTTTTCGCTCTTATGCTCTAAGAGTACATAGCTTGATTTATTAGTTTTCTCATCAAAGCGTTCTTGAATGGTAGAGTTCTCAATCAAGTCAATAAACTTAACTTTACCACTCTTTTCAGTGACCAATACTTTACTATTTGGATCCCATTCAACTAATTTAACACCCGATTTCACGATTTGCTTATCTTGTACCAAAATAGTTGCACCGTATTCCAGATCATGATGCTGTAATTCGCGACCATCAGGAGAAACGATTGAAAGGCGCGCTTTACGCGACATCACAATCATTTGGCCATGACGATTGGTCACGGTACGCACACCACGAAGGTCAATAGCACCTTCATGTTTTGCAACATAGAACGGCTGTTCAGCCATACCACTCGCGGTACCCCCGATGTGGAAGGTTCTCATGGTAAGCTGTGTTCCCGGTTCACCAATCGATTGAGCTGCAATTACCCCAACGGTAGTTCCAACATCAACCAAGGCACCTTTAGACAAGTCAAATCCGTAACATTGAGCACACACACCGCGTTTTGCTTGGCAGGTGAGCACTGAACGTACCAGTAATTTAGAAACTGCAGAATCTGCAAGGCGCGCAATGTCTTCTCTTCCGATTAATTGGCCTTGATTGAAAATCAATACGCCGGTAATAGGATCTTTAACATCTGCTGCCACTACACGGCCAATTACACGATTTGCCAATGGCGAAATAACATCACCAGACTCTTTTAAGTCTTCAATCTCAATGTATCCCAAGGTTTGGCAATCATCCATGCTGATAATCACATCTTGTGCAACATCAACTAAACGACGGGTGAGGTAACCAGAGTTTGCGGTTTTCAACGCCGTATCTGCCTGACCCTTACGCGCACCGTGGGTAGAAATGAAGTACTCAAACACGCTTAAGCCGTCTTTAAAGTTACTTTTAACTGGTGTTTCCATAATTTCACCGCTTGGACGAGCCATCAATCCACGCATACCAGTGAGCTGCTTAATTTGGTCTTTAGAACCACGCGCTCCTGATTCAAGCATCATGAATATTGGATTAAACGGTCTGAATTCATGTTCACCGTTCACAAACGCTTCGTTGTCTTGACGCTCAAGAGTCTTGGTCATCTCAGAAGCAACTTCAGCCGTAGCATGTTCCCAAATGCTGAGCACTTTATTGTAACGCTCACCATTAGTAATCACACCATCCATATACAAGTCTTCTATGCGTTGTACTTCTTTATCTGCTTTTTTAACGATCTCATATTTTCTTTCAGGAACAATTAAATCGTTAAGAGAGCAAGATAGTCCACCGACGGTAGAATAATAGAAACCGAGTTTCTTAATTTTATCGAGTGCTTCAACCGCAGCTTTGCTTCCAAAGCGATAGTAGATTCTTTCTACTAAGCGGGTGAGATCACTCTTTTTCATAATTTTATTAATCAATGCAAAGTCGGTCTCTTGTGGCAAAGCCTCGTACAAGATAACGCGACCAACGGTGGTTTGAACTACCTCTTTATTCTGATGTAAACGAACGCCCACTTTCGCATGAAGAGAAACTTCATTGGTTTGGAACGCCGTAATTACTTCAGCGATATTAGAGAATATAATCCCTTCACCCTTAGCGCCTGATCGAATTTTGGTCATATAGTGCAATCCAAGAACCATGTCTTGCGAAGGAACCGTAACCGGACGACCATTTGAAGGAGAGAGAATATTGTTGGTAGATAAAATCAACGTCTTAGATTCTTCTTGTGCTCGTTTGCTGAGCGGAAGGTGAACTGCCATCTGGTCACCGTCGAAGTCTGCGTTAAATGCAGAACAGACAAGCGGGTGAATCTTGATAGCTTTACCATCAACCAGGATTGGATAGAAGGCTTGAATACCCAAACGGTGCAATGTTGGTGCACGGTTGAGCAATACTGGTCTATTTTTTACCACTTCTTCAAGAACATCCCATACTTCCGGCGAAAGTTCTTCAACCATGCGCTTTGCAACACGAAGGTTTGGCGCAATTTCACGCTCAATTAAACCGGCAAAGATATACGGCTTGAATAATTCAAGCGCCATAACCTTTGGCAATCCACAGCGATCCATCTTTAATTCTGGATCAACTACGATCACAGAACGGCCTGAGTAGTCTACACGACGACCAAGCAAGTTCTGACGGAATCGGCCTTGTTTACCACGAAGCATTTCGCTCAATGATTTGAGAGCACGACGATTTGAACCACGAACTGGTTGGCCACGACGACCGTTATCAATCAACGCATCTACGGATTCTTGAAGCATACGCTTTTCGTTTTTGATAATTACCGAAGGCGCTTCAATTTCCAGCAAACGCTGCAAACGAATATTTCTGTTTAATACGCGGCGATACAATTCATTAAGGTCTGAGCTGGCAAAACGGCCCCCTTCCAATGGTACCAACGGACGTAAATCCGGTGGTAACACGGGCAAGATTCCCAGAACCATCCACTCAGGGCGCATGTTACCATGCAATAAACCTGAGAAGACTTTAATGCGACGCATGATTTTATGGCGAATTGCTACTGAAGTAGTATGTTTATACTCTTCTTCTAAGTTTGCAATTTCCAGTTTTAAATCGATCATGCTCAAAATGTCGCGAATGGCTTCTGCGCCAGATCCTGCTGCAAATTCTAAATCATCCGGATGCGTATCGATATAGTTTTCGTATTCAGTATTATTCAAAATTGTTTTACGTGGATAGGGAGAACGGCCTTGATGCACCACAATATAGGCATCAAAGTAAATTACTCGTTCTAAATCCTTAACCGGCAGATCAAGAAGAAGGCCAAGATAACTTGGAATTCCTTTGAGATACCAAATGTGGCATACGGGAGAAACAAGCTCAATGTGCCCCATACGTTCACGGCGCACACGAGATTGAATAACTTCAACACCACATTTTTCGCAGGTTACCCCACGGTGTTTCATACGCTTATATTTACCGCAGTTACATTCCCAGTCTTTTTGAGGACCAAAAATTCGTGCGCAAAATAATCCATCGCGTTCTGGCTTAAGGGTTCGATAGTTAATAGTTTCTATCTTTTTCACTTCACCATACGAAAGAGAGCGTATCTTTTCCGCAGAAGCAAGCCCAATTTTGAGTGCATTAAACTGCGTAAGGTTAACATATTCTCTAAAGCGATCTAAAATTCGATTATTCACTTGCTTTCTCCTTGCCGCTCTTAAACAAATCTACCTGTAGACCTAAACTTTGGAGTTCTTTAATAAGGACGTTGAATGATTCTGGTACCCCAGGCTCAGGAACATCTTCACCACGAACAATTGCTTCATACACTTTATGTCTTCCTGAAACGTCATCCGATTTATAGGTTAACATTTCTTGAAGAGTATATGCCGCACCATATGCTTCCAGTGCCCATACTTCCATCTCACCCAAACGCTGACCACCTAGTTGCGCTTTACCGCCTAATGGTTGTTGAGTTACTAATGAGTAAGGCCCAACAGAACGTGCGTGAACTTTATCGTCAACCATGTGGTTCAGTTTCATCATATAGATTACGCCAACCGTTACTGGTTGATCAAAGAATTCGCCCGTGCGCCCATCACGCAATTGGAATGCCCCAACTGGCGGAAGATTTAATTCTTCAAGCAATGGTTTCACATCAGCATCATATTGCGCGCCATCAAATACTGGCGTGCGATATTGAACACCGGTTTTAGCTGTTTTGGTTGCAAGGTCCATGAGACCATCTTTACCATATTCTTTTTCATATGAGTCAACTAACTCAGAGCCATAGGTATGCTTCAAGAATTTTTTAACTTCTTGCGCACCTTGCGTTTGCATTAATTGCTCAAGTTGATTCCCGAATTCTTTTCCAGCAAGTCCGAGCGCCGTCTCAAGAATCTGACCAACGTTCATACGTGATGGTACACCTAGTGGGTTGAGTACGATATCAACTGGCGTTCCATCCGCAAGGCATGGCATATCTTCTCGAGGA
>CAYMRF010000037.1:0-14182 GCA_964392765.1 uncultured Pseudomonadota bacterium | reverse complement strand
CAGTTTTTTATTAATTCGTAAACAACCTGATTTAGGAACTGCACTCGTCTTATTATTTACCGGCCTTATTATGGTCTGGTTTGCGGGAATAAAAAAACAGTTTTTTATCTATACGGGAATCGCTCTTCTTATTACCGCGCCCATCACATGGCATTTTCTTAAAGAGTACCAACAAAAACGTGTGCTCGTTTTTCTGGGGCAAGGAGATAGCAAAAAAGAACGCTACCAAATTGAGCAATCACAAATGGCAATTGGTTCAGGCGGAATATTAGGCAAAGGCCTCTTAAAAGGCACGCAAAACAAATTACAATTCTTGCCCGAAAGCCGAACCGATTTTATTTTCTCAGTAATTGCTGAGGAAACTGGTTTTGCAGGAGCTTTATTTATTATCTTCTTATTCGCAATACTTTTTTTCCAGCTGCTCTGGATTGCACTTTCGATAAAATCACCCTTCGTGCAACTTTTGGCATTGGGATTAATATTACCCATTATGGTCTCTACCATCATTAATATTGCCATGGTTACCGGCCTTATGCCTATTGTAGGCATTCCATTACCATTTATTAGCTATGGATTATCCAACTTATGGGTAAACTTTGCCAGCTTAGGCTGGTTTAATGCAATTGCGATAAGACGTTTCTACTGGGGTGAGTAACTGCTCATTTCCCTTTTAGTACTGGCGTCAGCCCGAGGAAGCCCTTTAGGGCGAAGACGGGGGGTGAATAAGCCTATTGGTTCTTCTTTGCTTTCACTTTATCCAATGCATCTGATTTTGCAGCAGACATCTTGAATGTTTCCAATGCAAATACTCCGCCAATCTCCGCAATTTTCATTCCTAATTCCAAACAGCTCGCCGCAATTATTCCGGCTGATTTAACTTGCATGCAACAATCTTTGGGATTTTGGCACGATTGCATTGCAAAAGTATTAAGAGAGAAAAAGAAAAGAAGTAAAGATAGAAGTTTCATAGCTGTTATGCCTATAAAGTTAAAGTTATTGTTAAACTATCTATCGATTGTAAGCAAATGGAAAAGTATGTCAAATCACCCTTTATTGCCGCCATCCAGGCCCAAAAATCCCTCAATTAGATCCAAACTCTACTCAAAATATACAAATGGAAATTTATACAAAGATTTAATTGACGAAATACTCATTGAATATACTCTTAAAAAGTAGCTCTCACCCTCAATTTGCCTCCTATTATTGGAATGGATACGCGTATATGAAATTCAAAGTTATTTTAATTCTCTTATTAAACTCATTCTTAGTTAGCCCTGTAAAGGCAGAAAATTTTATTCAGAAATTTCTTGAAGAAAACAAGCAAGATGTCGCTCTTGTTAAAGCATGCCGCAAAGAACTTCTGGCAGTCGGCTTGATTGCCGGTGGTGTGATTTGCCCTCTTATTCAAAGTGCCTTTAGAAGAGGCCTCCCTACTCCAAGAATGTTAGGCATTTCAGCAGTCTCAATTGCAACGGCATTGCTCATGCGGGAAGGTTTTGTAAAAGCCATATCTCATTCTGAAGCTATCGAGAGCAAGGAGCTAGCAGAAATCATCGGATGCGAAGATCAGTTTGATATCCCTACCAGCGATGGAAGAAACACCATTATATTTACGAAAGAAACGTTAACAACATTTTTGAAAGAAGAAAAGAATCCATTTAGATCGTGGGGAGCGCAACTCATTGATTTTGCTGCCAAAAAGCTAGGTTTCGCACAAAAGAAATCTCTAGAATATCAAGAAATCAAATCTAAAATAAAAAATTCTTGTGGCGAAATCGTTGAAATCGAAAAAAAATATTTACCCCATATCTTAAAGCATATTCATGGCGAAGGGCTTTCGCTTATTTTCTTGGTGAACCCCGTAGGGATGTCATTTTATATAAATCCATCTAATAATCCACAAGAGGCGTCTCCTTCTTATCATGCCCAGGAACCAGTAACCAATTTTATCTATAGCGTGGGCCCTTTGGATAGAAGAATTCTCAAATCAGAACGTAAAATTCACAGAGATGAAGATGGCACTCCTACCATTCTCAAAAAGAATGACGATGGCACTGAAAGCATCGATGAAGAATCAATGCAATTATGCGGCCTTCATGGAATTCCTTGGAGCAGCTTAAAGCCAAAGAATTCAGCAAATTCAGCGATTGCATCCTTCGACGAGCTTCCGTCTTCGCATAAAGCTACGCCGGACAGGCAGGATGAATAAATAAATCTCTTTTAAAACTTTTAAAAATCTCGCACGATATGGTATCCTTCAGAACAAAGAATACGTAAGGATCGTCGTGGAAAAAAAAGAGATCATAGATTTTAACATCATCAGCATGCAAGAGACGCCCGAAGAGCGCTCGCATGATTTTTTGCCTAAAACATTCGAAGAGTATTTAGGCCAAAAAGAGCTTAAAGAAAAATTGGCGGTGTATACCCAAGCGGCAAAAATGCGGCAAGAACCATTGGATCACTTGCTTCTGTTTGGCCCTCCCGGCGTTGGTAAAACCACCCTTTCGCAAATTATGGCACATGTGATGGGCGTCGGCATTAAAATCTGCAGCGGTCCGATGATGGAAAGAACCGGCGATTTAGTAGCCATTCTTTCAAGCCTAGAACCGCGTGACATTCTTTTTATCGATGAGATTCACCGCATGCCCGCCAACGTGGAAGAAGTGCTTTATAATGCAATGGAACATTTTAGAGTTGATGTGATTATCGGCCAAGGAGCTGGCGCAAAATCAATTAATTTGCCCATCAATCCATTCACGCTTGTTGGCGCTACTACTAAAAGCGGCATGATCTCAGCGCCGTTGCGCAGTAGATTTGGCATTATTGAACGCATCGATTTTTATTCCGATGAAGATCTGCAAGAGATTATCTTGCAATCAGCCCAATTTTTGAAAATATCAATCAGTGCAGAATCAGCACTTTTAATTGGTTCATGCGCACGCGGCACGCCTCGTATTGCAAAGAAAATATTGCGAAGAGTACGCGATGTGGCCCAAGTTAAGAATATTTCCAGTATTGATCATAACCTGGTTCAAGAAGCGCTCGCGTTTTTGGGTATACAAGAAGATGGACTTACTTCTATTGATTTACTATTATTACAAAAAATTATTGAAAACTTTAATGGCGGTCCGGTTGGCTTAGAAACACTGGCAGCTCTTATCGGCGAAGATACTGAGACTCTAGAAATGGTGTATGAACCATTCTTATTGCGTAAGGGTTATCTTGAAAAAACCGCGCGCGGCCGACAAATTCCTCATAAAAAGCTGCCCCACTTGAAACAAAAGTTCATGGGGCAGCATACCTTACTCTAATTCTATACGCTCTTATCGACATATTTTTAAAAAAATATACCCTTAAAGTGAATTAAAAATCTCTCTTCAAGGAGCATAAGAATATGTCAGGGCATTCCCATTGGGCGACGATTAAGCGCAAAAAAGAAAAAGAAGATTCCAAACGCGGACAAGCGTTTACCAAATTGATCAAAGAAATCACGGTAACTGCAAAAACAGGCGGCGGCGATCCAGCAGGCAATCCCAAGCTCCGTTTATTGATCGAAAAAGCACGTGACATCAATATGCCCATCGATAACATTCAGCGTGCTATCAAAAGAGGAACCGGGGAGCTTCCGGGCGTTTCTTATGAAGCCATGCTTTATGAAGGATATGGTCCTAACGGGATTGCCGTTATTGTTGATACACTCGCGGATAACAGAAATCGCATTGTTTCTGAATTGCGCCATGTTTTTACTGGAAAAGGTGGAAATTTAGGCGAAACTGGATCAGTTTCATGGATGTTTGAGAAATTGGGCGTTGCGAGCGTTACGGGTGCCACGAGTGAGGATGCCTTACTTGAAAAGCTTATGGATTATGACATTAAAGATGTAAAAAGCGACAATGGAAGCTTTACTGTTTATTGCGATCCTAAATCACTGGAAGAGGTAAAAAAGGCCATTGCCGAAATGAATCTCAAAGTTGAAAGTGCTGAAGTTGATTGGGTTGCCAAAAATCTGATATCCCTACCAGACGATCAGGCTAAAAAAGCGTATGAATTTCTGGAAAGCTTGCAAGATCTTGACGATGTGCAAAACGTTTATACTAATCTGGCATAAAAAGGAAACTCATGATTCGCAGTATGACTGGTTTTGCAACCAAATCATTAATTCTCACTCTTAATGAATCAAAAATACCTCTTACACTCAGCATAAAATCCTTAAATTCCCGCTATTTTGATTCAAATTGCAAGCTTCCCTATTCACTCGCGAATCTGGAAACTGATTTTATCCGCGTATTTAAATCAAAGCTGCATCGCGGTTCTATCACCTTTACCATTCACATTACCACTCACAATGCCTTTAAAGGAACCGTAGAGCCTTCAATTACTACGATCAAAAGCTACCTCTCTGCTCTTGATACGATTAAAAAAACATTTGCCATTGAAGGCACACTTTCTATTGCCAATGTATTATCTTTGCCCAATATCTTCACTACTGAAGAACAAGAGATTGATGAAGTCTCAAAAAAAATGATCTTTGATACTACCAATGATTTGATTAATGAATTAATTGCCGTGCAAGTTAAAGAAGGCCAAGCACTTAAAAAAGATATTATTGAAAGAATCGCCATCATTGATAAAGAAATTAAAATCATTGAAGTTGCTTTTGAAGCTTTAATGATCGCCCAAAAGCAAAAAATCAATGAAGCTCTGGCTAGTCTTGAAAAAGAAACCGGCAAATTTGTTGAAATACAAAAAGATTCTCTTTATTCAATTCTGGATAAAATTGATGTACATGAAGAGATTGTGCGTTTCAAAAATCACCTAAAAAACCTACTTTCAAGCTTAGAATCTTCTGATATTGAAAAAGGCAAACGTATTGATTTTATCTTACAAGAACTTTCACGTGAAATTAATACCATCACGGCCAAATGCTCCGATGGCACTATCAGCGCTCATGCTATTAATATCAAGGTTGAGCTTGAAAAGACACGTGAGCAAACGCAAAATATCGTGTAATTAAAATATTTCTTAATAAAAAAGGCCTCCGATGTTGGAGGCCTTTTTTATTGCTTTAAAAACTATTAGCCAATCAGGCCAGTCGCACCGGTAAAGCTACCAGTTGGCGTACAACCATTTTGCAAGAATGATGAGATGCAATTGGTTGCCGGTAACGTTACTACTAAATTAGCACCTGTTGGAGCACACGCTGCAGGAATAGTTCCGATTTCATTACTCGCATACGGGAATGGTTCAAGTAATGTTCCGGTTGCGCTTAGGGTACCAGTAACATATGGCATGCCCAAAGACAATCCGGCCGTTTGACCAGCAAGACGAACCGCTTGTAATAGTTGTGCGTAAACACCAGTATCTACTAAGCGAGTAATTGCTGCATCAATGCTTTCTGCTAATGCACAGCACGCTAAATTCAACTGCCAGCCGCGAGGAACTGCGCCTGATGAAAGATATAAGCGAGAAATATCAGTGACAATTCCAATGAAGGCTAATGACGATGGTGGAAATGCAAGAGAAGTGTTTGAGTTTGCATAGATATCAATAGTTCCTGCAGCTAAGGCGGCTTGCGCTAACCCAGGGCTACCAAAACCGGTAAAAGCTACCGAATTATAGCCTAATAATTTAGCTACTTGTCTGATCAGTAATGGATCAAATCCTACCGCTTGTCCACCTACGATTGCGCTGTATGGAAGATTTGTAGGAAGAATTCCCACTCTCAACACACGCCCAGCTGCTCCCGTAGCTGTTCCGCAGGGAATAGAAGCTCTGATAATCGCTGGGCTCATGAGAAAGAACACCAAGCTTAAAATTATTTTATGTGTATTCACAATTATTTCCTTTCATAATATCTCTTAACCGCTCGCCTCGATAGAGGCTCCGTTAGGAGCCGAGTGGAGAGGTCTCTCCAGTTTCTTCGCTAAAGCTTCGGCGAACTTCGCATTCGCACAATTCATCCTAAGCTCATCGAAGGATCGACCCGAACGGAAGAAAAGCCCTGTTAATTAGAAACCAATCGCCATTTTGCCAAATACTGACCAATTTTGGAGTGCATTACATCTATCATGCTTGCTCACAAATTCATACGCACCGCCAAAGCCAGTGATCCACTCTAAGCAATCACAAGCCATGCCTGTCCAAGAAACAGCGCCATATACTTTATTGGTTAATGCGCGGCCAGCTGCTGCTGTGAGAAGATTAAGATTTGCAACGGTTAATGGCACAAAAAGTGCATCCGGAGTTCCAGAATTGGTGATGGTTGCATTTGAAGCAGTAACATCGCTCAATCCGCAACCGTTCACATTATAAACGCCCACGGTTGATGGGAATACTGAACACTTATTGTTTTTCAAGCTGAGCTCTTCTTTTTGTCTCCACCATAAGTTGTAACCAGCTTCAAAGTTCCAATTGCAGTACTCATAATTTAAAGCAATCCACCATTGGATAGTGCTGCGTGGCTTTACATTAATTCTCACGGTAGAAATGTTAGCAGCAGGGAAAGGCAAGCCTGGAGCCGCTTGATCAACTACCAATAAATAACGGCTCATTGGACCATTCGGAATTAAATCAAACGTGCGGCACTCATCATGCTTAAATACAAAACGATAGTTAAAATCGGTCATCAAAGTTAAGCTGCTGTCATCACAACCACAGAAATTAAATTGATAATCAGCTAAGAAACCCACACCCGCAGATGCATGTTTGCTGCCTACCAATGGTTCAAAAATAAATTCAGCGGTCGGACTTCTGCCAGCAGGAATGGTGCCGATTGCGTAAAGACCAATACGATTTTCATCGCAATAGGTATAATCATACCCCAGTCTCACTTGCACATCTTCAAAACCAGTTCTGCGTTTACCATCTCTGCAATTGTTACAGAAGAATTTGCTTGAGTTCAATTCTTCTCTACCCAAAGCGTCACCAACAGTGCGAACGCCTGCGCATGCAGTGCTTACATTGCCTACTTCACAACAGTTTAAGCGATGATGCGCATTGGTTACGCCGAAGGTGAAATCAGCCCAAAGACCGCACCAGCAATCTTTAAGACTAAAATACATATTACCAATATAGCTAAATTGCTTGCGTGTTGGTTGAATAGTTAGTGTTGATGCAAATGGAGCAAGAGGAGCTGCATTGCCAAGACCTAACTCAATTGAATTTACTATGCCCGTTCCGCCGCCTTGCGCAACTGCAACGGTATTTAAACCATTACCAAGCAAGAATCCTGATCCAAAATGATCATTCTTTCTGCTTTGTTGGTAAACGGTGGTGCTACTATACAGGTAGCTTTTGCTTGAGCAGCGACGGGTTCGATTGTAAAACGTAAGGGAATCGATCCAGGTGAGATCGGTTGAAGCAGATCGCGGTACAAAAACAGTCGATGTGCAGTTTGCTACATCTACAACTGCAGCATTTATTAATTGAGCTCCTGCGCATAATAAAAGCGCAAGAGATAATTTTTTAATCATATCGTCTCCTTTTATAAGACGTTACTATTGGTTAAACTACTACTTTTTCTTACTTATTTTTTTGAACTCTCCCTAACTATAAATGTTTGATACTTAGATAAGTTGGCTTCTTGATTAATAACATACTTTCATTTGCCTATTTACATGCGCACCGTATTGGTCACCTGCACATGCCCAAATGAAATTAAAGTTTCTACGATATCAGTCATTCTATTTACGATTCTTTGAAGATGTCAAGATGCAGCCATAATTTTAAAAGTGAACCTATGATTTATGTGTAGGATGTGTAAACTAAATCCGTTACAGAAATATCAGCTAAAATAGAAAATAAAGTTACACATCCTGAAGTAGTACCAGACGAAGTCGAAGTACCTATGGAAGGAGGGGCAAACTTGGCCAATGGTTCGATACGGGCTCTTACGTGCCCTACTCACCGTGTGTATTTGAGAAAACAAATATGTCCCAACACTTTACGCACTTACATCTTCATACCGACTTTTCCTTGCTGGATGGCGCAATATCCGTTGAAAAACTGGTTGATTTTGGCAAAAAGCATCAATTAAAAGCGCTTGCGATTACCGATCATGGCAATATTTTTGGCGCCGTAAAGTTCTTTCAAAAATGTAAAAAGGCGGGAATCAAACCTATCCTAGGCATGGAAGCCTATATGGCCGAAGATGCCAAGGTAAAAAATTCAGAAAAAAAATATTACCATCTCATCCTGCTGGTTCAAAATGAAATTGGGTATAAAAACTTATTAAAGCTGATCTCTTATTCCTTCCAAGAAGGTTTTTATTTTAAGCCTCGTATCGATTATGCAATGCTGGAAAAACATCATGAAGGGCTTATTGTTACCACCGCATGTTTAGGCGGCCATATTCCCTCGCTTTTAATGGCCGGGCAAGATGCTCAGGCCGAAGAACGTATGGATTGGTTTTTGCGCGTCTTTGGCCGTGAACGCTTTTACTTAGAAGTGCAACCCGAAGATCAAAAAGACCAAGCAATTCTTAATAAAAAATTATTTGAATGGGCAGCTAAAAAAGATATTAAGGTAGTGGCAGCCGGCGATTGCCATTATGCCACGGCTGAAGATCATGAAGCACATGAAGTAATGCTCTCTATCCAAACGCATGATAAAATCAGCAATCCCGAGCGCTATTCATTCGGCGATTGCCGCGTTTTTATGCGCAATCAAGAGCAAATGCTTGAAATTTTTAAAGATCACCCAGATGCGGTATGGAATTCCGGCGCTATTGCTGATCAATGCACTTTTGATTTTCAAACGGGAAAGCTCTTTTTCCCCAAGTTTGAAATACCTGCGGAACACACTCAAGAAAGTTACTTTAGCTACTTATGTAATAAAGGGTTTCAAGAACTGCTGGCTCAAGAACGCTTTGATAAAGCTCATGAAGCGCAGTATCAAGCCCGTCTGGATTTAGAAATCGATCTTATTATAAAAATGGGGTTTATTGGCTACTTTTTAGTAGTGAGTGATTTTATTCAATGGTCCAAACGCAGCAATATTCCGGTGGGGCCTGGCAGAGGATCTGCAGCCGGATCATTAGTGGCTTGGGCACTGCAAATCACGGATATCGATCCGATTAAATATAATTTGCTCTTTGAGCGATTCTTGAATCCGGAACGCGTGAGCATGCCTGATATCGATATCGATTTTTGTATCGAAGGGCGCGATAAAGTAATCAACTATGTCCGCGACAAATATGGACATGATAAAGTTTGCCAAATTATCACCTTTGGTACCATGATGGCCAAAGGAGTAATTAAAGATGTGGCCCGCGTGCTGGGCTTTGCTTTTGAAGATTCGAATGCAATCACTAATTTAATTCCCGAACAATTAAAAATTACGCTTGCTGAATCTTTAGAACAAGAACCCCGCTTAAAAGAGTTAATTGAAACTAATCCTAAAGCACAAAAATTATTCGATTTAGCGCTTCGGCTTGAAGGGCTCACCCGCCACGCATCAAAGCATGCTGCCGGAATTGTGATATCTCCCGAACCCATTGATGATGTATTGCCTATTTATGTTCCGGCAAAAAGCACTGAGTTGGTCACCCAATATGCAATGACCGAATTGGAAAGCCTTGGCTTTTTAAAGATGGATCTTCTGGGACTTAAAAACTTAACGCTCATAGATAAAGTAATAGTGCTCGTTGCAAAAAATTATGGCGTTACCCTGGATATCAATAAACTTCCTTTGGATGATGCAAAGACATTTGCATTGATAGGCGCTGGTAAAACATCGGGCGTCTTCCAGTTAGAGTCTGATGGTCTTAAAGAGGTGTTACGAAAACTGCAACCGGATAAGTTTGAAGATATTATCGCAGTGAACGCACTCTATCGCCCGGGACCATTGGGATCCGGGATGGTGGATGATTATATAGAACGGCGCCACGGAAGGCAGAAAATAAGCTATTTGTTCCCCGAACTTGAACCAGTACTTCAAGAAACCTATGGCGTTATTGTGTATCAAGAACAAGTAATGAAGATTGCATCCGCAATTGCCGGTTACTCCTTGGGAGAATCTGATATCTTGCGCCGCGCAATGGGTAAGAAAAAAGCAGAGGAAATGGCAAAACAATCAGCTATCTTTATTGAGAAAGCTACCGCACGAAACTTTGATCCCAAAAAAGCGGGCGAACTTTTTGATCTTATGGCCTATTTTGCTGGTTACGGATTTAATAAATCTCACTCGGCTGCTTATGCATTAATTGCGTATCAAACGGCATATTTAAAAGCACATTATCCGGCAGAATTTATGGCATGCCTGATTACCCTCGAAGCAGTAAACGCAGAAAATATGGCCTTCTATTTGCAAGAAGCGCGAGACATGAGCCTAGGCATTTTGCCACCCAACATAAATCAATCCTCGATCGAATTTACCCCGTCTGGGCCCGAAAAAATTTTATTTGGCTTGCAAGGAATTAAGAACGTGGGACTTGCTGCACTTGAAAATATTCTTGCCGAACGTACTGCCAAAGGTCCGTTTACTTCACTTTTTGAATTTTGTAAACGAATTGATCTGCGCACTTCTAATAAACGCGTACTTGAACATTTAATTTGTGCGGGCGCCTTTGATACTATTCCCGGCACCCGTGCTCAAAAAGTAAACGAGCTAGAAAAAATAATGGATCTGGCCGCTGAACATAAAAAAGTTGCTGCAACGGGGCAAATGGGATTATTTATGGGCTCACCAACTCAGGAAAAAAATGAAAACCAAGAAAATGATGATTTCATTTATCAAATGATTCCTGATTGGGCTGATAAAGAAAAATTAGAAAAAGAAAAAGAGGTTATTGGCTTTTATTTAAGCGCGCATCCCTTAGAATCCTATAAAAAAATATTGCGCTGTTTAGCCATCGAATCATTTGATGCGCTTCTTAAAAAAGGTCAATTTGATTCCACCGCGCAAGAGGTAACCGTTGTTGGTGCCGGGCTGGTGAAAAGCAAACGAGAAATTGTCACCAAAAAAGGTGATCGCATGGCGTTTTTAATGCTGGAAGATATGAACAGCTCTGCAGAAGTTATTCTTTTCCCGAGCACTTTTAAAAAAGTAGAATCTTACTTAAATAGTTATCATATGTTTGTGGTTAAAGGATCGCTTGATTCTGCTTCGCCGCATAAATGTAAAATAAAAGCGAATGAGTGCGTCCCCCTTGATCTCTTTTTCCAAGAATGGCCACAAATTCAGAAATTCATTTGTGGATTACCCGCATCAATCTCAGAATCTCTTCTGGTGGAGCTGAAAAATAGCTTTACGGCTGGCAATGTGCCACTCGAATTTATTTTTACCGAAAATGGTAAAATGATTCGGCTTGCAACACGAGAAAAGATTAGTGTTAATCCCGAGTTGCTGGAAATGCTTGAAGCGCAACAGATTAAAACCCGTTGCGTGGTATAAAAGAAGAAAGGCCGACTTGACATCGACCTTCTTCCATTTATAAAAACTATTTCTTCAGGAAAATTTTGCACGTATCCTAAGTAGCGATGAAATTGCATATTGAAGGAGCAAATAAACTTATATCTCCCGATACTTCGTTCATCTTCGTCTTGCTCCGCCACTCAAGTAGAGTCTGATCAATTCGTTAAAGTTCGCATCCGCTCTACTTATAAATTCTTCTTTAGTGCGGGCTTGTTTGCCTAATAAGCGATCGCCTGCTTCAAAGTTTTTTAAGATGTTAGCAAATTCTTCAAGAGATATAGAGTTTCTTTGGAGAATTTCGCGTTGTTTTGCAGAAAGCTTTTGAATAGCTTCTTTTATAGACTCATTAATATCCAAATCACTAAATTGAGCTCCCGATTTTTTTAACAAATCAGTAATCTCTTGAGGGAATCCTCTACTCACTGCATAATCAAGGGCCGTGTTTCCTTTTTCATCTCTTACTTGAAGGTCTGGGCCATTTTGCATTAACAGTTTGATAACTGCCGTAATCTGTTTTGGATTATTTCTAGCTTTACTGGTGGCCACAATTAAGAGACTCATTCCCCTACTATCACGCTGATTAATGTTTGCGTTATACTTTTTATCAAGTAAAAGTTGCAGCAATTGAATACTTTCTTCATCCGCTCCTGGTGATACTGAATCTGAAACTGCCTCAGCCAATAATGAATTATGCTCTGGCAAATTCGGGTTTGCACCCTTATCTAATGCTTGTTTTGCACTTGCAATATTAATAGGATACAATGCCCGTCTTAATTCTTCTTGCAACTTCTCCTGTTCATCGGGAGATAATGCTTTTTTTGCTAGCGATTTCATAGGAGTAACTGGCTGCATAGTCTTTTTTGCTGACTGCATCTTTATGAATTCTTGCTTGGTAGCAGGACTAATACGCGATACTCGGCCTTCAGTAATTTGCTCGCCCTCTAAAGATGCTGTTCTTCGAGGAGTAAGTGGACTGGTTTTGCCTGCGGGGATTGTTTGAGGAGTTCTACGAGGCATTCTGCCTTCAGTAATCTCTTCTTGCTCTAATGATACCGTTCTTTTAGGCGGCAACGGGCTTAATGGCACCCGAGACCCCATTGCCAGCGATAGATTGCTGGCTAATAATAGTATAAGTATTGCTTTTTTCATAAAGAATCTCCCCTCTTTATTGTAAAATTAAATAATTCTAGCAATTGCGATTTAATTCTATCTTGAAAAAGAAAGGGGAAACAAGAATATTGCTGAACTAAGGTTTTTAAATATTTTTGAGTAATTTCTGAATATATTTAAACCATATGGAATTTGTTTGCTCCAAAGTAGAAAGTAAGCTTTGCAATTGATGAGCATCGCTATAGTTAGTTATACACTCAAGAGCGGTAGTAGCCATTTCTTCAAAACCGGAAATATCATCCTGCAATTTACTCAATTGGGCTAATGCATGAATATAGATCGAAGCTGCTTGCTCATGATAGCCTATAGCTTCTAAATCAGTTGCTATCAGGAGTGCATGCGCAGCGCGACCGGCATCAAGCAAAAGTTCTGCGAGCATAATTAATTTTGCAGCAGCATTTTCTATGCTTTTGGATCTCTTATACACTTCAATAAGGCGAGTCACGTACCGTTGCTCATCAGGAACCATAAGAATAAGATCATGATAAAGTGCAGCCGCTTCTTTAAAGCGATTATTTTGAGAATACAGATGAGCTGCATGAGCATATTTTTCTATAGCGCGAGAATCTTGAAAGGCCCCTAAAAGATCTCCTTCCAATTGATACGCATATGCTTGATCTTCAAATGAATGCATTAACAATCGATAGACGCCGAATGCCTTTTCTTTTTCGCCTTTAGCAACGCACTCTGCTAACTTGAACCAGGCAATAGTATATTTATCATTGGGTACATACCTCATCATCTCAATCCTTTTCTTGGAAAAATACTTTGTTGGTATTCAACCATGGTCAGATGATAAAATCAATTAACCGCAATAAATTTATTGCATGATTCGGCAGTATCGAGACATAGAAATGGAAAATTCAACCAGAAATGGTATTTCTTCTCGCCCTTTCTTCTCTTTCTTCTTTTTCTTTAGTGGGAACGAGATCGCTTATCTTAGTTCTTCTGATATTTTTCGGAGATGAGCTAAGGCGTAAATCAGTGAGACACTTTTTCGCTTTTTCTATTTCTTTTTTGACTTCTAATTGATCTTCTTCACCACGAGAAGCTTTTTTCTCTGCAGCTTCCAAAGCCTTTTCTGCCAGTTCTTCTTTTTCTAAAGCCTCTTTGACCAAAGCCCATTTTTCCTCGACAAGTGTCTTTCTTCTTAAAACCAAACTTATTCTTTCTTCACTTGAAAGACTACTTTGCAGATTATCTGGTTTAATCAAATTTGACTCGTCTGCTTGTTGATTAATGCCAAGCGCTTTTTCTTGCGGAGTTCGCGCTATATAGTGAAGCGCAGCTACTTTAGGATTGAGAGGAACAGCAGGCCCCTCCATAGAAAATAATGGAGTAGAACCGAAAACAACAAAAACTATGTAAAAATAAGTACGCTTCATACTTTTTCCTTTTGGTAACGGAATTAGTGTTAGGTAGTATAATTACACCCTACTACGAAAAACAACAATATGGAAAAAATCCTTCGCGACGCATCTTTGATGCTCCTCAGGATGAAGTGGAATTAAATTAGAATTAGGCAAAGACTCTGAGATTCAGCTTGGGCTTTTCTTATATAGGCTATTTTTATGTAATCATTATAGTACTGGCGCTAGCC
>CAYMRF010000036.1:0-14354 GCA_964392765.1 uncultured Pseudomonadota bacterium | reverse complement strand
ATCCTTCGATCCTCCTACGCCAAGGCTTCGGAGGACAAGTACGCAATTTTTCTACTCAGCCTGTCCGCCATAGCTCCGAAGGAGAGACGGCTGGAGATGTGTATACAAGCCACATCTATTTTGCCGGCGACACTTCATATGCAGATCACTTCGCTCATATTGCCAATGAATTTCCTTCCATTACGCTCGCCTTAATGCCCATAGCTCCCGAAACACCGCATCCCTGGATGCGTAAATCCCATATGGATTCACAGCAAGCGGTGCAAGCATTCATTGATTTAAAAGCGCATCATTTTATGCCGATGCATTGGGGCACGTTTCAGTTTGGTCTTGATACCTTCCATGGACCGATTGATCGTCTTAAAACTGCGTGGAATCATCATCAATTAGGTTCCCATAGAAAGCTTACGCTGTGTAAAGTTGGGCAGAGAATTACTCTTTAATTCATCCTGACCCTTCGACTTCGCTCAGGAGTAAACGCTCAGCCTGTCCGCCGAAGCCTCGGCAAAGGCTGGATCGAAGGATCGTTCAACTTTCTAAATCAATTAATATTGCAAAACCAAAAAGATGCTTGAATGTTGGACCGTGGTTCGACAGGCTCACCATGAACAGGGTAAGGCAAATTCTTGACTATGTATTCCGATCTATTCCAACATAATAAAAAGTAATAACCTCCTATAAAAAAAGGAATTTCTATGTTATTAGATTGGGCATTAGTCTTTTTTATTTTGTCATTAATCGCAGGATATTTAGGATTCTTCGGATTAGCAGCTGATACTGCAGGAATTGCTAAAATACTTTTCTTCGTGTTCTTAGTACTTTTTGCATTCTCATTCTTGTATCGTTTAATCAATCGCGGCGGTCCTCGCCCCTAATTGATTTTTCATACGATTGAAAATTTTGGCGGCTTTTATAGGCCGCCATTTTTTATAACAAAAATTCAGACGCTCCAACGATGGAAGCGCCCGAGTTTTAGAAATCTCTTTTTATAATGAGCGGGCTTCTCATCTCTCGATTATGAAGCCCATCCCATGAAACGATTTTCTTAAAGTTTAAGGGTTATAAACAATAGTTTCGCTATCATGTGTAACACCGGTATAATTAATAAGAGGGAGTGAAGTGTATACTTTTGCAACAGCGGGTGAAACTGGAGTGGAGGCCCTTATTTTTTGCAAGCTAATATCACATTTTCCTCTTTATTAAAGACATGCTACACAAATTCTAAGCATATCTTCCTTATAAAATCAATTTAATTAACTTTTTTTATTAAAAAATATTTTTCATCCTTTAAAGTGCTTTTTTCTTTAAATTTTTTGTAAGAAGCTATGAAAAATAGCTCTGAAGCATAAAAAGTTAAAAGTTTAAAAAGAAGAATGATTATGAAGACTATCGCAGAGTTGTTAATGCTAAGTTCAGGTAAAACTATTGAGTTTCAACTAAGCGCAGTTTTATTAAAAAAATACTCAAATAGATCGTTGCATTTGCCAATACTTCTGGCGGTATTATTGTGATAGGCAAGATAATAGAAGTAAAAAGCATCCGTTCTGTAGTCAATCCGTTAGAAAAAATGAGAGTGCTTTATGATGCAATTGCTCAGAATATTTCTCCTCGTATACCTCTCCATAATTGAATTGCATAACTATCGTAAAAAATTATTGATTACGATAGTTATTCCTTTGAAAAGGAAAGTTCTAAATCCGTTCCATTGAGCAGTTTTTAAGGTATAATCTCAATGCGCTAAATTCTATTTGTTCAGAATCTATTTTTTTTTGACGAATAGCTTCCTGTTGTTATAATAATTAGTGAAATGACAATCATATTACCGCAGGAGATATCATGAAAACGAACTTACTTATCTTGGCTCTCACATTAGTGTGCGCAGTAAGTGCTTCAACAATGGATGCAAGAATTGCACCCTATCTAAAACTTGCTCGAGGCGGAATGAGCGCAATCGGAGCTCTTTATTTTGGAAGTCATGCTTATTCATGGCATAAAAAAGCGGAGGCTTCAGAACCGAATAGTAGTATGGCCACCTATGCACAAGGCAGAAGTTATATCAGTGCAATCGCTGCTTTGTTCCTTGGAATTTCCGCATTTATGGCGATTGAAAAGTCACTTGAACAACTTGATAAATAATTTTTTTCTAATAAAAAAGGGAAGGCTTTTAATCGCCTTCCCTTTTTAGTTTTAATGCTATTCATATTAGCTGTTGATATTCTTAAAATCTTTGTAGGCGCCTTTTAAAAGACTGCAGCCTACTGCAAATGAGATTAAGCTCATTCCACCAGCGGCAATGTAAAGCGGAGGAAGCAAATCAGCGGTTTTTACCGATGCATTGTTAATATGATTATTAAAATGATAGGTGCGCTGGCCATACTGCTTTGTATTAAGAGTAATATTTGCAGTTCCCACTGCATTAACGGCAACGCTCTCTATTTCTCCATGATTGTTAGCGAATTTCAATGCGTAGTATGGAATAGCTACCGATGCGCCGATGTGCGCCAGTCCTAATCCGGTTTTGGTTACTGCAAGCAATCCTTTGCTGGTAGCTTTTGCTACTTGTAAGGCATCGTCCCATGGTGTTGCGATCAGACTGCCGGTGACTTGCGTTGCCAGTAAAAATACAAGCAAAATCAGTATCTTATTTTTCATATAATATCCTAAAAAAATTAAATTTAAAAATCCATTTAGCATACTTTTAGTTTGGCAAAAGAGCTTAAAAAGTCTATGCCAATACAATATAAATGGCGATTTAAATCCCACCCCTTGCTATAAATTTTCAGATTGTAATAAAATAATGGTAGGGGGATCAGAACTCGTAAGGGGAGTTATGAAGGGATTAGGGGCTATTCTATTTACTTTTTTGCTCTCACCATTTATGGTGCAGGCATATCTTTACGATATTAAAGCATTGCGCAAATGGCATCCAGGGTATAATCGCTACCATTATTTTGTGGGATGTTGCGATTTTCATGATAAAATGCATGCATCTAATTCCATCCAACGCACCAGAATTGAAAAATTATTGCCTGCGTATAATCCAGCAAATATCTTAGTGCTCGTGGAAGATTTAAGTTCACCCAATGATAATGGTCGTTTGGGTTGTGGTTCTTATTTTATCAATTCTAAGACGGGAATTTTGGCAGGCCTTGGCAATTATTGCAAGGAATGCCATATTCCGGTGATTAATGTGGAATATCGGTATTGCCGCGTGGTTGCCTTGGGCCCCGTGATTAATAATCTGAGTTCAGATCCAGGAGCATTTCCTTCTACCAAGCGGATGGCCGTCTCTCATTTGATGCAAGAAATTGAGCAAGTTTATAATGATCTTTTGTTTAGCAGTATGACCAGCAGTTTTAAAAATGAGTTTATGGAAAAATCGCGCATGGTAAGCAAGTCTATGGAGAATCTCAAGCTTATGGATCATCATCAAAAAACGATTGCTGAGTATTTAGTAAATACCACTACGTTTGCCAATCGTTTAGAAACGGTTAAAAATCTTCTTACCTTTGATGGGATTTTGATTGGTTTTAAATTGGTTGATGCAACTATTAAAGCATCAGAAAAAGAAAAAGTAATAGCGTTCGCTGGCGGAACTCATATTAATGAAGCGTATGAGTTGCTGCAAAGGGTGGATAATTGGGAGCCGGTAACCCATGGCGAACTCAATACGCTTAAAGCATCAGTTTCGCGTGGCATTCAAGCGAATGTAGTTGAAAATAAAGGAAAACCGCAACCGATTTCCCTTGAATTAATTGATCATTATTTAAAGAACTAGTTCTTTATGGTCTAGAACTTCCATGTATAGCGGCCAATGCATGTGCCATCTTTTTGTGTGAGAGTAATCACTCCCTCACTTTTATCTTTTATGGCACTATCTATAAAAATCTGTTTTTTTTCTAAAAACTTTTTGGTGTATGAAAATTCTTCATGAGGGCTTGGTTGACTTCGGCCATGATCTAATCCTGTTTTTTTTGCATGTTCTAAGTAAGCAAGTCGAGAACATATTGCATCATATCTTTGTTTTTTTAATAGATATTCAAATTTTATATAATCGGCGCGCTTTTCTAAATGTATATCCAGCTTATCGCAGAATAGATCTCCATGCCAGAATAATGCGGTGCTGGCTGTGACCAGCGCTCCCCAAATAAAAGTATTCCGAGGCATTAGAAGATTCTTATGAGCAAGCAACCCAAAAGAAATAAGAGAAGTAATTATCCCACTACCATAATAAGCAGTTTGACCCCAGAAGCGTTTTTGTGTTGAATTATCTTTATGGTGGCCCAGTTCATGAGCGAGTAAAGAAATCGTTTCATCTTCGTGATTAATCAGCTTTGGATTAATAGAGATCAGCCCATAGTTTCCTGATATATAGGCTCCGGGTATATCTTCAAAAATAAGATCATGGGGTGGCAATTGATAATCATTTTCCATAGTTCTAAGAATTTCTTCAGCACTTTCTCGAGGAGTTTTTGGCTGGAATGGTCTACTCTGTTGTTGTGGTAGCATGTTATTAGCAAATAAAAGCAAAAAAATAACAAACAAGCTATGATTTTGCATCATTGTTTACCAATAAAAATTCTTAGTAAGATATGCTCTTCCTGAATCGCCAAAGATCATCACGCCTAAATCGCCATCTTTAAAATGTTTTTTTGCGTACTCTTGTGCAGCAAAAGCAACAGCGCCGCTGCTGGGCCCAACGAGCAACCCATATTCGCTTGCCATAGTCTTGAGCATGCCCAGCGCATTATCATCAGAAACGGGTAAATAATCATCAATCACTGATTTGTTTAAGACGGGTGTTTCAAAATCGATGCCCATGCCTTCAACTTTATACGGCTTCGGATTGCCTTTGGTGGTGCGCCATGAAGTATCAGAATCCACGGCAAACACTTTTGCGTTGGGGTTTCTTTCTTTAATATATTTGCCCACGCCGCTGATAGTGCCGCCGGTTCCTGCTGCTGCAAAATAGTGCGTTACTTTACCTTCCGTTTGATTCCACACTTCAGGAGCTAAGGAGCGATAATGCGCTTGCGCATTCTGCACATTAAAGTATTGATTAAGCATAATGGCGTTTGGCGTTTTGTTTAAAATGGCCACTGCTTGGCTGTGATAACTGAGCGGATCTTCAATGAACGATGTTGATGGGCACATGATAACTTCGGCGCCATATGCTTTGATAGTTTGATGTTTTTCTTGGCTAATTTTTTCTGAGACCGTAATAATTGCTTTATAGCCTTTAATTGCTGCAATCATTGCTGTTGCGGCGCCTTGATTTCCTGATGATGCTTCTATAATCGTGCCGCCGGGCTTAAGTGCGCCGGTGCGTTCCGCTTCTTCAATCATAAAAAGTGCAGAGCGATCTTTCACGCTTCCGCCTGGATTTAGATATTCTAATTTTGCATAGATTTGTCCGGGAACATTAAACGGAACTTTAACGAGCGGTGTATTTCCAATCGCATTCAAAAGGCAGGCGTGTTTCACTTTTTTTTCCTAACAACAAAGTTGTCTTTTTGCCGCACGCTCCCTTCGACAAGCTCCCGGCCTCCGCATAAAAGCTACGGCGGACGTGGCAGGGCGAGCGGTTAATTAATTTATGCCCGCTCGTGGTGAGCTCGTCGAACCATTCGAGGGGGAAATATAAATATTTTCAAATAATTATCATGAGTCAATAATTGTTTAAATAATAATGTAATTATTGTGCGAGCTCAAGGAATTACACATGTAGTATCAAATAAAAAAAAATTTAATGACATTACATTAAAAATTGCCAATAATAGTAAAAATATTTTTATCATATTGTCAGTAAGGGCAAATGTGCACTTTAATGATGCTATGAGAAGTTATTTATAGTATTTTCTGCGATCGTTTTATCAATTCAAAAATAATCTGAAAGAAATAAACCTTATGGTAAATAAAATTTTGATATTGTTATTTTTTACTGCATCTATGCACGCTATGGAAGAGACAACACATTTGAGGCTTGCGGATTCTATTACGTTGGAAAATGGTGATGTTTTAAGATCTCATTATGAAAAAAATAACCAAAAACTGATTATAAGAACGTTTCATAATCATCTTGCATTGCATGATGATTATTTGGATTGGAAGCAAAATACAGATCTACCACCTTTTACAGATGTGCATGTATTAGGTTTAACGCGAGGACCCAATAATAGTATTTTAATACCTTTCATTGCGCAAATTAAAAATGAAAATGACACGGTTGTGGTAACAAGATTCAAGGCATCCGAAAGAAAGTGGCGCTACGTATTATATAAAACGGAATTGCTGCCTCACCCGCAAGAGGATTTAGATTTCTTGTGCGTTAGACTCTATAGTAATCCAGCAAAGAAAATTATAATTAATGCGTTAGCGAAAAAACATTCAACAGAAGAAATTCTGGGAATAAGAGCAGTGTTTTCTGATGAAGATGAAAAAGTTGAATGGGAAACAGTAAGACGATATTTAGCTTCTAATTCAGATTCAAAAATATAAGCTGTTTTACTCATATTCCTCTTTATGGAGTTTTATGAAACAATTTAAAAAAGCGTTTGCCATAATTGGTATTTATTTTTTTTACTTGAGTTGTCCACTCCTGGCAATAGTTCATTCTGAATCATCACTGATGAAACTGAAAAAGATAGATAAAGTAGAACTGCATTTGCATCTTGGCGGTTCATGGCCGCTAGAATATCTTAAAGAGATCGCCGCGCCCAAGCAGATTGAGCAATTATCTAAAATGCTGGATCAGATTGATGGTGGTATGGATTATCAAGAGGCATTTCAAATTTTTGATCTGATTTCAAAAATAGTAAACACTGATAAAAAGGTTGAAGATGGCGTGGCCGCACTCTGCAAAAGCTTAGCAGATGATGGCGTGATCTACGCAGAGATTCGCACGGGATTAAAAAATTTGGGATCAGGACTAGAAGGGTATTTAAGTGCAGTATTGCGTGGCATTGAGCGCGGTTGTGCATCAACCAACCTTAATGCTGATGTGGTGCTCAGTGTGCGGCGCGATACTTCATTGCAAACTGTGCTGCAAACTATTGATCTCATAAAGAAATATCGCGATAACGGTGTGGTTGGTTTGGATGTATCGGGCATTTCAATTCAAGGAAATGGAGATACTATTTTTCAGGGAATCGATCGTATTCAAGAAACGAATATTCCTATTACGTTGCATATTGGTGAATCTCAATTAGAAACTGCAGAGCAGCAGATGAAAGAGTTGCAGATTTTAAAACCAACGCGAGTAGGCCATTGCGTGCATCTCTGCACACAAGCACAAGAATGGATTAAAGAACGTAAGATACCGGTTGAAATGTGCCTCACCAGCGCAGTAAAAGTTGGCATGATTGCTAATTATGATCAACATCCGGCATTGGAGTTACTCACTGAAGGCCATCCCGTTGTTATTTGCACTGATGATCCGCTAATATTCCGAACAACCTTATCGCAAGAATGTGCAAAAGTTGTAGAGATTATGAATATAAGTGTCGATGCAATGATGCAGCTACAAGAAAAAGCATTAGATTGTCGCCTAATTAAATAAATAATTGCTAAAATCCAGCATTTTTCCCATTGTATTGACAGTTAGATATTTAAATCAATAGTATTAGTATACTAAAATATAGTATATTTAATGTGGTGGAGGTCTATGAAAAAACTGGTTATAGCAAATCTATTGGTGTGTTTAGTGATCGCGTGTTCTGTTGGCGCGGAAACAAAATTTACTCATTTACCTAAAGATATTCTCGAAGAGATCTCCTTGGAGGTTTCAGAAATTAAACCCTCCCAAGTAATGATTGATAAGGTATTGAAAGCATTGCAACCTATTTCGGATGAAGAAGCGGCTCCCGAGCTCCTGAAATTTTCAAAAGAGATGGGAAATGTGCTGAAAGGTATAAAAAGTTTAGGCATGGCTAATAAAAAGCTTTATCGCATTGTAAATGATCTTGAAAATACTAATTATTATATTCGTGCTATTGCAAGCAATTGGGGCGTAAAGTTACTTCCGGTGGCAATAGGCCTTGGAACTCCCGGAGCAAAAATATGGATACAAAGATATATTGCTACTCCCGAAGGAGCCCAGGAAGCAAGAGATCTACTCTTTACCAGTGTTGCTGGCGGACAACAATACAAGCCATTCATTTATGCATTGGTGCAAGCTGGGTTTAAGATTAATGTTGCTGATAAAACTGGAAAACCAATTTTAAACTTTGCAATGGAAAAAGAAGATCTAGAAATGATTGACTACTTAATAAAACATGGCGCAAAAAAATTGATTCGATATAAGTGAGGATCGAAATTTTACTATCCATTCTCCTGCATTTGCTGCTGCCACAACTGTGCATACAGCCCATTTTTTTCCAGAAGCTCAGCATGAGTGCCTTGTTCAGCAATAATGCCATGATCCAGCACAATGATGATATCAGAATTTACGACCGTGGAAAGCCGATGCGCGATGGTGAGGGTAGTCGCTCCAACCGAGATTTCATCAAGATTGTTTTGTATCTCTCGTTCAGTATGCGTATCAAGGGCCGAAGTTGCCTCATCAAAAATATAAATAGCTGGTTTTTTAAGTAATACACGCGCAATAGCAATTCTTTGCTTTTCGCCGCCAGAAAGTTTTAGTCCACGTTCGCCAACTTCTGTGGCCACTCCATCGGGCAAACGTTTAAGAAGTGTATCAAGATGGGCCATCGTGATTGCCTCTTGAATCTCTTGCTTGCTTGCATGGGGATTGCCATACGCAATATTATAATAAAGCGTATTATTAAAAAGCACGGTATCTTGCGGCACAATGCCAATTGCTTGATGCAGAGATTTTTGTTTAATAGTGCGAATATCGTGGCCATTAATTTGAATACTGCCACCAGTGACATCATAAAAGCGGAATAACAAGCGTGCAATGGTTGATTTGCCCGATCCGGTTGCGCCTACAAATGCTACATGTTTACCCGCGGGAACTTTGAATGAGATTCCCTTGAGAATCTTTCTGCGTGGATCATAGCCGAATTGCACGTTATCAAAACTAATTTCTGCATTTTGGATATCTATTGCTTTTGCGCCGGGCATATCTTTAATTTCAGGTTTCACGGCAAGCAAGCTCATTGCAGTCTCCACATCATTAAGCCCTTTGCGAATGGAGCGAATCACATATCCAAAATGATTTAGTGGATAAATAAATTGTAATAAATAACCATTAATTAAAACAAAATCGCCTACTTGCATCTGCCCCTTTATCACTGCATTGCCAGACATCCAGGTTAAGAAAATTAATCCTAGGCCTACAATAATATTCTGGCCAATTTGCAGCCAGCTATCATACTGGTATTTGGTAACTCCCGCATCTTCTTGTTTGAGTAGAATTGCATCGCATTGCTCACGTTCGTACCGTTCATTATCAAAATTTTTTACCGTTTCAATATTAAGCAAGGAATCAACTAATCGGGCTCCCGCTTCTTGGCGTTTATCATTATACTCCGCTTGCACTTCAACCGATTTTCGTAATGCCAAGGAAGTGTATGCAAGATAGCAGACCATTACTAAAAGTAATGCGCCTGCATAAACGGGGCCATAGAGATAAAAGAGTAATATAATCACAATCACCATCTCAATGAGCGTGTTGATCATAAATAAGAAAATGCCCCAAAAAATATGATCGAGCCCGTCTTCGGCACGCTCGATGGCGGTAGTGATCGCGCCCGTTTTGCGATCAAGATGAAATCTCAAAGAAAGTTTAATAAGATGATCGAATACCTTGAGAGCAAGTAAACGCATACTGTGTTCTAAAGAACGGTAAAGCACCATGGAGCGCACTTGAGAAATAATTTGGCTTACCAGCCAAAGAACGCCATAAATAATTAATATCACGTAAATAAGTTGAGCGGGTTGGGGCGAGCAGGCAGAAAGCGAATTTACAATTTTTCTAAAAAAAAGCGGCAGCGAAATATTCAGCGCGATCATAAATGCCGTAAAAATGAGTGATAAAATAACGCGCATGCGCATCTTCCATTCTGGTACCCATATGAGTGGCCAGAGGCGCATCAATAAATTAAAGGTTGTGAATTTTTGATTAGAATTTGCTGGCATATTATTGCTCCTTAAAATTATTTTTTTAAAGATAGCAAAATAGCTTGAGCGTGCGCTATAAATACGCGATTAATATAACCTGCCGCCTAATGGTACCTCTTTATCAACGGTCACCACAATCGGATTATTATTTTCATCCGGGATACCCAGCGTTAACACTTCCGACATAAATGGCCCTACTTGGCGCGGCGGAAAATTTACCACGCACAGTACCAATTTATTGAGCAGTTCTTCTTTGGTATAAGTATTCTTAAATTGCGCCGAAGATTTTTTAATACCCAATTCAGGGCCTAAATCAATTTTTAATTTAAATGCAGGTTTTTTTGCTTCAGGAAATTCTTGTACCTCAATAATTTTGCCCACTCGAATATCTACTTTTTCAAAATCTTGCCAGGTAATCATTATTGCTCCTCGTGTTATTTTTTCTTTGCTGGGCAGTACTCATAATTTGTGAGAAGAGGAACCAAAGCCATCATTTTGGGTTAATGCTTCTTTTTCGTGCAACTTTCTTGCAGCAGCATAGGCTTCTTCTTCAGTTACGCCTTCGCACAAATGGCGCGAAAAATGGTGAATACGATTTCCTTCTTTATGCTCATAAATCCCATGGCCTTTATATGTATAATTTTGAAGTCCCAGTTTTAAATCGAGAAAATCAGCTAATTCTGGCCCAAATTTGTTTTCATCAAAAAGTTTTCTCGTAATAACGGTAAGGCTTTCATAATCGATTGGAGCATTTTTATAGCGCGCTTCTATGCGCGCAATAAGAGTGGCGTTCAGAACCGTTTTTTCTTGCGTGAAAGTGGCAGAAGTAATGGTAATAAGACCAATAGTTACTAATAATTTTTGCATAATAACCCTTTTCGATTTGAGTTCACAATGCACTTACATGCGCATCTGAGCATTTGGAGATAAGGTTTTTAGTTTGCGCGACTTTATCGCTTTCCTTTGTGCGCGGTGATGTGGCTAATTCTTCTTCAGTGATTCCTTCGCATAAATGGCGATAATGATCATACATGCATGTTCTTTCATCTTCTGCTTTATCAACCTCTTTGCCTATTGCATAAACTCCTTCACCTTGATAGGTGCGATCTTCTAGTGCAAATTTTGAGTCAAGAAGATCTGCTAATTCAGGGCCAAATTTTTTTTCTTCAATCAGTTTATTAACGCGTGCGACAATGCTTTCATAACTAAATGAACAATTATTGTTCTTTTTAGAGCGCGCAAGCATGCGATTAAATCGATCCTCTAGAGATTTTTCTTGCGTGAAACTAACTGAAGTAATCATGAGCAGACTGAGAGTGAATAATAATTTTCTCATAGTGTTCCTTTTAATATCTTTTATAATTATAGTATGGCTTTAGCATCATGAATATCAATGAAAGTGGCACTTATTATGCATAAAAAATTGGTTATTTTCTTTTATATTTTAGTATTTCAAACTATTAATGGAAGTGAAATCCCTCAACGGCCACCTCTTTTGCCATTAAGAGCAAAAGCAAGGATCATCTATTTTTTAAATGATTCAGATAGCTGCATAACTGCAACAAACTATAAAAGTCTTGCTCTGGTAAATAAAGAATGGCGTATTACATCTGCAGTGCCGCGTATTTTCCAGCAAATGATTATACGATGTGCTGAAATAGAGCCTGGAGCTGATGAGATTTCTTTTGCACGAGAAATGCGTAAAATGCCTGGATACCAAAATCTTATTATTCGAGGGTGGCTACAAGATTTGCAAGAACAGAAGGCGCAGGAAAAGCATTTATTTAATGCCGCCGAAAAAAATGATTCAGAACTAATTGAGCATTTGGTGAAAGAGCAAAGAATAAATATTAATGCGCGCAATAGATTTGGAGAAACACCGCTTTTTAGGGCAGCATATTTAAATAACTTAGCAGCGGTACATACGCTGCTAGATCTTGGTGCTTCTGTTGATTTGCCAGATAAGCATGGATGTGCTCCGTTAAAACGAGCTGCTGCAGGAGGGTACGTTGATGTTATTCGATTATTGCTAAGAGCGGGATCAAAGCCCAATAATAATGCAGATGAAGGCTATACAGCTCTTATCATGGGGGCCAAGCGAGGGGATTATAAAGTTTGCGAGGCACTAATTGATGCGGGAGCAAAGGTAAATATGCAAGCTAATGATGGCGAGAGTGCACTCCTTGTTGCAGTCAAAGATGAGCGCCCGAACATTCAATTGATAAAGCTTTTATTGAAATCAGGCGCAAATGCGAAGTTGAAAAATAAGTGGGGCAATGATGCTCTTTCGATTGCGCAAAATTTACCGCAGAGCTTCGGAGCTCAACTCATTAAAATATTAGAAAGCCCAGATGCCTAATTGCTAATGTAGTAACTGGCAACTGAAAGCTGATTCCTTTATTGATAATATTACGGTATTATTAAAGTGTTTTTCATCTATTAATTAATAACAACTATCAGAAGAGTTTTTATGATCTGTTTTCAAAAATTAATGGTATCAGCATGTTTTATCATGACTTGTGGGCCACTCTTGGCAATGGAAGCTGCGCCACGAAAAAAAATTAGAGAAATGGTGGAATTTTCAGAGTCAAAGCATCCAAGGCAAGTATTAAGTTTTATTGAATCATATACTAAAGGAACAGTAGTTTTGGGAGCTGATAATTCAGTAGTTTTTGATGATTATCTTACAAAAGATATTTCATATAGCGTGAACCATTCTCAAGCAACGCGTTTGATAGAATCTTTTAACGCGCGCAAAGAGCAAATAAGAGAAGAAACTAGAAATTTCTTTGACGCATGGCATGAAAATCCATTCGCTTCGAATTTTACTGATAAACATGTAGAAAGGGTACAGCAAATACGCTTGCTGATCTTTGAAGATGATGCGGATCTTGATACCCTTGAAGCACATAAAAATTTGATGAGCGCTCCATCAAAGGATTTGGCAATGGTGCGGTTAACTCGCCGCGCGTATAGAAAAGCTTTCATGAGTCCCGATCATGAAACATTTTCTCGCATTGTCAAAGCAAATATTCATGGAAGAGATTTTTGTACGCTTCCTGAATATGTAGATGATATTCAAACTGGCGGTAGAGCCGCAAAGTTCATTTTATTACTGGCTGCTGTGGCTGCGCAAGCGTGCGCAAATGGCTCATCCCATTAATTCGTTTAAAGAATTTATGATTTTTCTCTTGCTGCTCGCTCTTTATATATCTTAATGAGTTTTGGCTGCTCTTTTTCTAAAAATTCTTTCAAGGGCGGAAAAAAATCAGGAGAGACGTATGCTTCTTGGGATGCAATATTGATGTCTGTATGATTTCCTTTTTGTAATGCCAAGAGCAATCTAAAGCGAGAACAAACAAACTCAGGCAATATTGAAAGCATCTCTTGTTCTTTTACGTATCGAGGCATTGTGGAATGAAACCAGGATTGATCGTTTTGGTGTGAGCTGGGTGCCACAAAGTTGCTCAGAGCCCTTTGTTTGAGTTTTTCTATTTCTTTTTCAACTTCGGTGCTTAATATTTTATCATCTTCTAAAAATAGTAATTTAAGAATTTGCGTACGCTGAAGTTGAATGGTAAGTTTTTCTTCATAAGACAGAGTTGCGAGTGTTTGCTGAGCCGCATCTGATATGCTTTGGCCAAATAGTCTGTGTCTTAGTAAAACCTTTTTATACAGGTCGCATTCTATATGGAGGCTTTCTGTTTGTTTATATGCCTTTTCTAACCAATCAACTGCTTGTTTTGCTGATAATTTATGAGGAGGATCTGATGGTGATAAGGATCTAAATTGTATTACCGTATCAGTAGGAGAGGATATTCCATTGCCTCCCGCAATAAATGCATCCAAAAACTCAAGCATTGGAATATAGTGGTCCATAATTCGTGGTGGCTTTGAGGGTGGCATTGCTGCATCTAATGATATTGAAATAATGCTGAGCGCTGCAAATAGATATTTGATCATAGTACTTCCTCTTTAATTCTCCTATCAAAATAGCATTCTCAAAAAATATTCATAAAGAGTTGGTTGCATAAACGCCCGACCGCAGTATAGGTAAATTTAATGCATAAAGGCATAATGTCTTTGCCCGTCCCGATCTACGAAGGAGGGAGGTATATATTGATTGTGTATTTTATCAATCTCTGCTTCTAGAGCGTTAGGCTCACATAAATGGCGCGGATAACTATGGATTGATGGGCCTCGACTATGGCTATACACCCCTTTTACATGATAGGTATACTCCTGATTGTAGCACTCCAAATCTAGAAGGT
>CAYMRF010000035.1:0-14403 GCA_964392765.1 uncultured Pseudomonadota bacterium | reverse complement strand
CTAAAAACTTAAATTTTTGAATAAACAGGTAAAAAGATGGTTCGAGACGCTCGATTCTCTCGCTCCTCACCACGAGCGGGGCGAAGGGTAAGCAGGCCTGAAGTTTAGTAAAAAAGCCTTATCTATCCCATAAGTGCCATTTTATGGCATTATAAACCCTTGCTTTTATAAAGTTACAGTTAGTATAATCATAGTAAATTAATAAACCCTTATTAATAGGCCATTTAATACAGAGTGAATGGTTCTAAAAAAGGAGCATTTACTATGAAAAGCGTAGTAAAAATAAGCATTTTATTGAGTTTTTTACTCATTTCAGGCTTTATGCAAGCCAACCCTTGCTTTTCATTAATTGGCAAACCAGCGCCTGAATTTAAAGCAAAAGCGGTTGTTGATGGGGAAACTAAAGAAATTTCATTGGCCGATTATGAAGGCAAAAATAAAATATTGATTTTCTACCCTGCAGATTTTTCATTCATCTGCCCTACTGAACTTTTTGCATTTCAAGAAAAGATAAAAGAATTTGAAGATAGAAACGCGGTTTTAATTGCGATCTCAGTTGATCAAATTTACTCGCATGAGCGTTGGCTTGAATATCCGCGCAATGAAGGCGGTATTAAAGGAATTAAATATCCGGTGGCTTCTGATATTACCAAAAAAATTTCTACCGATTATCAAGTACTCGATGAAAAAGAGAGCGTGGCATTACGCGGGCTGATAATCATTGATAAAAATAATATCGTGCAAGCACAAGCGGTTTATAACTTAAATGTGGGCCGCGATATTAATGAAACATTGCGCGTGCTCGATGCAATTCTATTTACGCAAGAGCATGGCCAAGTATGCCCTGCCAATTGGGCAAAGGGACAAAAGGCGATTACTCCTACTCAGGATGGATTAAAAGAATATGTTAATGAAAAGGAAACCAAATGAACGTAAGAAGAATGTTTATCTCAATAATGATGGGATTAGCAGCCCTCAAATGCGCAACTATGATTTACGCCGCTATTGAAAACCCCATTATCGATATTGAAACACCTGAACAGTTAAATGATTTCAAAGAGAAGAACTCTTTAGTAGTAGTCGAATTCCATGATCTTGATTGCCCGGTTTGCCAAGCATTTCAGCGTAAAAAGATTTTTCAACAGACAGCAACAGCATTGCCGCATATTAAACTTGCCAAAGTAAGCGTTCAAAACGGCTCAAAGCTGCATGGAGATGACTATTATGCCATCCACAAGTATCCTACTTTTATTTTCTTTAGAAATGGTGAGAAAATTTGGTTTACTCGCGATGGCAAAGAAGTAGACCGGTTCTTAGGATACGTAGATAATCCAATTTTTACTCAAAAAGTGAGCGCAGTTTTTGCTGAAGCTGATAAAATGGATATTGAACGAGATGAAGACAGAATGGATATTGAATCACCACGCGTGAGACCCGATGCTATGGAAATTGAGCAAAACCCAAGACTGGATCTGATGGACATAGACTCTAAGCCTAAGCATGATCTTATGAATGTAAGTCCCGCTCGAATGGAAATTGAATAATATCACATTAGAAAATATATATAAATTATAAATCTCATAGCAAATTCTAATACTCCTGCTAAAATTAAAAATAGCAGGAGTATTTTTTATGAAAGTTAAGCCCAATAGAGCTATTTTTGCTCTTATTTTCTTCATCCCCGGATGTATGCAACTCGTTCAAAAGCCCATTATTAGGCATATGCCCCTTTCCAGAAAGGCGGTTGTTGCTCAGCCGGTGAATACTTCAATAGACGTTCAAAATCCTCAATCCTGCCCTCCCCCAATCACCATTTGGATTCATGGCACCAGATTCTTTCCTGAAGGGGTACTAGATACCTATTTCTTTAGCCTTCCCGGCTTAAATCATTACGCCTCTATCGAGCCAAAATACCATCAACGCCGCCTGGCAGAGACCCTTATTGGCATTGATCCTGGGCAGTATAATGCTGAGCATTTCTATCTGTTTGGTTGGAACGGAGCTTTATCCTTCAAAGAACGAGAAAAAGCAGCCAAAAAATTATATGAAGACCTTAAAAAAGTGCGCCAAAATTATAAGCAAACATATGGTTGCGAACCCTATATCCGAATGCTTGCCCATAGCCATGGGGGCAACGTGATCTTATTGCTCGCGCAAGTAAAAGATCTGCAAGATACCGATTTCTTGGTAAATGAAGTGATTTTGATGGCAACTCCGGTTCAAAAGCAAACTAAAGATTATGCATGCGCTGCTTGCTTTGGCAAAGTGTATTCGCTCTATTCTATGCTTGATGTATTACAAGTAATCGATCCGCAAGGATTGCAACAAAAAGATACCCAGGCATTGTTCTCTGAGCGCTTCTTCCCAACTCATGAAAAAATTGAACAGATTGCTATTAAATATAATAACCGTTCAATTATGCATATCGAATTTGTGAAACGTAAATTCATTGCGCAAATTCCAACCATTCTTGCAGAAATTGAAGTATGGCAAAAATCTGAAAATCTATCTGCTCAAGACTGGGCAAAAAAAGATAAATGCTTGTGTATTAACACGAAGCGAAGCACCACAAAAGCTTAATCTATAAGAACAAATTAAATAGCTAGCTTAAGCTCCATTCTTACTTCCATGGCACTTAATATCGCCATAAGGTTTTCTAATGTTGGATTGCCTTCTTCAGAAAGCATACGATAAATGTTTTGACGAGGAATATCTGCCTTTTTAGCAAAGCCGGCGATATCCCCTTTGGCATCAATTACATCTTTAAGAGCAAGTAAAAATACTTTTTTATCTTCATTAGCAAGTGCTTCGTTCAAATAAGCGATTGCCAATTCGGGATTTCTTAATTTTTCATTAAGAAATTCGGCGAAGTCGCGATGACGTGTTGTGTTTTTCATGAATGAGACTCCTTACTAGAAACTGTATCATAAAAGCGACACCTTGCAAGTCAAACTATTTCTTAATCAACAATTTCACTTTCTTTGCAATCGATCCTGTAATAGCTTCAACTTGTTTTTTTACTTACTCAATTGCTTTTGTAAAAAAGCTCTCAGATCACAAGCGATTTTAAATTCTGCTGACGCTTGCGCAGCTTTTCTTTCAGTATCGCTTATAAAGCCGCTATACGCTTGCCCTCTTTTGCCCACGATATTCACTTTTTCTTCCGCTAATGCAAGAATTTCTGACGTTTGAGCTGATCGCGCTCCCGATTTAATTAAAAATGCTAATGCATCCTGGTAAGGAGCATATAATTCTTGCGCATTCTGATTTTCAGATCGCACTGTTAATGTTTTTCTGGCAAGAACATCTACAACAGTCGCGCCTTCATGTTCGTGATTTATGTTATATCGGCCTTGCGCCCATTGGCAAAATGCTAGTAACTTTCCCGCAGGAACTATGCACTCAATACACTCATGCGGAAATTCCGGAAACAGTAAATCGTGGTGTGCATAGCAGGGCTGCACCTGGGAAAGCGTTGTAAATCCTTCTGATCTATCAAATGCTGCAACACTATATAAAAAATTTTTGGTCATGAATCCCGGATAATGCTTCAAAATAGTTTTTAATGCTACCGCGTTACCTCCCGCAATAAGCGCATAACTCATTGAACAGCTAGAAAAACAATCTTCACTTGGATGAAACGATCCATGGCGCGTATCGGCAATACTAAAAGATCCAGAAACTAGATCCCTACGATAATTATACCCTGAATACGGCGTCACACCAAGTTGTAAAAAGCCATCGAGCGCATATTGATTTTGAAATAATTTAGGAGGCCATATTGTTTTTTCTGAAGTATGACGAGATCTGGCGTCCCAGGGAAAACAGTTTTGCGCTTCAGATTTTATATCAAAATGTTTTTGAACTTCTTGAATTATTTGAGGGCAATCAGGATTTTTACAATTTTCTACTATTTCCTCAAATAGAGCCTTCTTCCAAGAGTATATTAATTTAGTTTCCTCAGTTTGCTCAAATGCTTGTAATGCTTTTTTAGTTGCCGCTACTCCTTGAGAAATTGATTTTACTAAATTTGCACCGTCTGCTTCTTCTTTAAGCGTGCGTTGACGCTGTTGTTCTTTCAATTTTTTTTCTTCTTGGTCAGCACGCATTTTAGAAATTTTGATTGTAAATTCGCTTCCATCTATTTTTTTATCCAAAAAATCTACCGCTATTTTTTTCTCTGCTTCATTATTTGAGCTTCTTACCTCTTTCAATAAATCATCTGCGGTCGGCCCCAAAAGCAATCTCATACCATACATTTGATTTTGAAACATACCAATAAGTGAGAGCGCAAATAGTAGTCTGAACATACAATCCTTTAATCATAAGTAAAATCTAATCAGCACAAGAATAGTAATAATTATTTTTTAATCAATGATTTTACTTTCTTTGCAATCGCAGCAGCATCAATGCCTGCCCAGACAAGCAGCTCTTCGGGCTTTCCAGACATTGGCAATTGCGTGACTGCCAGGCAATGAATTTCAAGAGCCGTGTTGCGCAATGCAAACGTGACTGCCTCACCAATGCCTCCTTGCAGATAATGGTCTTCAACAGTGATAATGCGATCGCTTGAACGCGTTGCCACTTGCTCAAGCGTTGTTGCATCGAGCGGTTTGATGCTATATAAATCAATCACGGAAATCGAGATGCCTTCTTTGATGAGCATATCGTATGCTTTGAGTGCTTCATGGAGCGTGATTCCCGCGGCAATAATTAATGCACTATCAGATCCGCTCGATTTGAGCAGCTTGCATCCGCCGATAGGGAATTGCTCATCAATATCATAAATCACGCTCGTTTCACCCCGCGTGGTGCGCAAATATGAGATGCCTCTGGTATAATTTGCCATATGGCCCACCAGCGCATGAGTACTAGTAGCGTCGCATGGATAGAGTACGATAGATTCTGGAATTGCACGCATCATAGCAATATCTTCTAATCCCATTTGCGATGGCCCATCTTGGCCGATGGAAACCCCTGCATGGGATCCACAAATGCGCAACGCAGTAGTACCAATCGCGGCCATACGAATTTGATCATGCGCACGCGTTAAAAAACAGGCAAATGTGGAAGAGAATGATATTTTTTTGCAACGTGCAAAACCTTCTGCCATTGCGATCATATTTTGTTCTGCAATAAAGCACTGGAAAAATCTTTCTGGATATTTTTCCTCAAAAATTTGGGCAAACGTAGAATTTTTTACTTCTGCATCTAAACTCACGATCTGCTTGCATACTGCTCCTAATGCAGTTAATGCTTGGCCGTATGCTTTTCGCGTTGCAATCATTTCACCTTTTTTATAATGAGATGGATGCATTTGAATTACCCGCACGTTTCCTTCGACGAGCTCAGGACGAGCGGGTAAAATTTTATCTTCCGCTCGTGGTGACCCTTCGACTTCGCTCAGGAGTAAACGGCCTGCCTGGCCGCCGAAGCCATTCGGCGTAGGCTGGCTCGAACCATTCGAGCGTTCTTCTATTTCCGGCAACGTGGGTTCCCACTTAAAAGAATTTCCATTAGCAGCCGCAGAGGCAAATCGCTGCTCCATCTGCGGCAAAATCTCTTTTAATTCATCAGCTGTAAATGCTTTGCCATGAAACCCTTCTTTATTTTCAACGCGATCAACGCCATATCCTTTAACTGTTTTTGCAATAATTATCGTAGGATGATCTTGCATCGCGCGCGCTTTATCTAACGCCGTGATAATTTGCATCATATCATGGCCATCAATCACTAATGCTTTCCATCCAAATGCTTCAAATTTTTGTGCATACCGTTGCGCATGATATCCGTGAATAGTTTCTGTACTTTGGCCCAATCGATTGCAATCCACAATACCGATCAATTTATTTAATTTGTAATAGGCGGCAATTTCAGCCGCTTCCCAGATTGATCCTTCGGTTAATTCGCTATCGCCCATGAGCACATACACATTATTAGTGCGTTCATCCAGCCGATTTGCCAATGCCATTCCGGCTCCTATAGAAAGCCCGATTCCTAAAGATCCGGTGGCTGCTTCTGCATACGGGAATCTGAGCGTTGCATGCCCTTCTAAGGGAGAACCGAATTTGCGATAGGAGAGTAAATCATTTTCAGAAATCTTGCCTAACTCTTTCCATACCGCGTATAAGATTGGACTTGCATGCCCTTTGGAAAGAATAAAGCGATCATTATCAAGATTATTAAAATTATTAGGATCGAAATGCATTGCATAAAAAAAAAGTGCTGAAACTAAATCTGCTGCCGAAAGCGCAGAAGTTGGATGCCCTGATCCAGCCGCAGTAGTCATCTGCAAAGATTCAACACGCATCTTATATGCTTTATGTTCAAGAAATTTTTTTTGCCCGTGTAACATACTCATTTTCCTTTTTAATATTCTCTTTCTTATAACATATTTAATTTGACAAAAGAAAATATGCTTTTAACCTCAAAATCATTTAATCCCTTTAATAAAGGCAAATTTATGCTTCGCAAACTTTTTCTCATCACGTTCTGTTTTACATTCATGAACAGCATCGTACATGCTGATCAAGTAACCATTCAAGCAGATATTACTATTCTTGATGAATGTCCTGACTATAGCCAATGGGATACGCGCGCATTAATCACTGAATTGAAAAAGCTTAAAACAGATATCTGGCTTTATTATGCGGGCCAAATTCCCAGCGTTTTAATGAGCGCTATTTCATTGGGCGGTTCCGGATTTATTGCGTCAAAAGTAATTAAAAAAGAATGGCATCCGTCAGCTCTGATCGGCTCTCTGGGATGTTTGAGTGCATCTCCGGCATTTGTGGCATTATCTTTAATCTTGGAAAATAAAAAAACACTCGCACGCTATAATATTAATGAAATCAATGAACAATTAGCGCTGCGCACTGATGCAATTATATTTGAGTAAAGGAATATTTATGAAAAGATTTTTAATATTGGTACTAGTTTTTTCATTCTTTAATAGCTGCATGCTCGCTCAAGATGCACAAATTCAAGGCACCGTGCACATTTGCAATCAAAAACCAGACTATACCAAATGGAAATTAAAACGCATTCACATGCAATTGCAACGCGAACACAATAACGTGACCATTTGCTCCTTGTTGCAGCCATCTGCAGTAATTGGAAGCGTGGTATTTGGCACAATGGCAGTTGCATTAGCTGTAAGCGTATTTTCTGGCAATGGAGCACGAAATGATGCAAAAGATTTAGTAAAATCAATTCAAAATTTTATTGAATTAGTAAAAGCACCGTTTACTTTGCAATATGAAAAAAACAAAGCAAACGATCGCATCGCTGAATTAGATGAAGAACGCGTTAAACGTGAATCTATTCAGATTTCTTAGTATTTCTACGCCATTGATCTTTGTGGGCGCTGGTAATGAGTTTAGTAATTTGTTGCCCGCCCTCAGACATTTTCTTTTCATTCGAATGGTTCATCAAACGGCGCCAATAGCCTGACATTTTCTCTTTTGCATTACCAAATTTTTTTCCAAATCTATCAAAAAACTTTTTCATAAAATTCTCCTTTTTTATTTTTTATTCTCCGGTTACTGGCCGAATTTCCGCATGTCCCTCGGAAGAAATAATCAAATCCACATAGGGAGTATTCCCGCTTGGACTATACTTAGCAAGCACCTGCCCGCCATTAGCTACTACCGCAAGTGTCTCGCCTGGATTAATGGCGAAATCTGGTTTCCAATTTTGCTGTCCTGGGTTCATAAGTAAAGGACCCAATCTGCGACTTTTATCGGCGCGATAAATAGTAAATGCTACTTTGTGCGGGTATTTACTCGATACTTCTAATAAGCGTGTTACCATCTGCTCTGCAGAAATAAAACTTACTGAACCAAGCAAGAGCAATAATAATCTCTTCATAAAATTCTCCTCTTATTGCCTACCAGCAATGATTATTTTTTATTGCCCAGCCGACCTTACCTCAACTTTATTATCAGGATGAATGATAAGATCTATAAATGGAGTTTTACCACTCGGACTATAGGGAACAACTTTTGAGCCTGGCATTACATATAATGTATCTCCTATATTGATAGGAATATTCGCAGTCCATCTTTGAGTTGGGATAATAGTGATGGGCCCGACTTTGCTCTTATCGGCACGAATGATAAAAAAGGGCACGTCCTCATTAGATCGATTATGAACTTCTAATAACTGTGTTCCTAGAATCACTTGTGGCGCAAACTGAACTTTAGGTTGCATTGCCCCAATAAATCCGGCCGGCAACAATAAAAACAATAGCAATCTCTTCATAAAATTCTCCTCTACCTGTAATTATACCAAGCCAAACAGCGCAACTTCAATGGTTTTGCAAAGATTGAATTAAAGCAGGAAAGCAAGTAATCTTACTCTATGAAACCACTCAAATACCTGCATAAAATCAAAAGATCGATCATCTCTTTTGTTCATCTACAACTCTTTATCACCCTCATTTCCATGCCAATTCTGCTTTCATGGGGAATGCCGCTTTCCCTGCTCACTTTTGCCGGCAATTTTTTATTTAGCCCGATTCTTACCGCTTTTCTTTTACTTTCATCACTCATATTTTTCTGTGAAATTTTGCATATTCCCAACGGCATATTTATTTGGAGCCTTGAACATATCACGCATTGGTGGTTATGGCTTATGCAATGGGCGAGCAGAAGCGTTTTGGTTTCGTTTGCAATGCCTTCTATCCCGGCTTTAATTATTATTTTTCTATGCACCTTAGCCATCCTACATTGCAAAAAAAACAAGAGCCCTTTTATTGGTATCGCTGGTTATGGGATACTTCTTGCAATTTCATGCCTTCATCTTGCCTGGCCAGCCACATCAAAAGATGCGCTGATTCAGCTTGATTGCAATAAAGGCAAAGTAACGCTTATTAAAAAAAATAAAAATATTGTGGTTATAGATCCGGGAGTGATTGGCAGAAGGCTTTCAGCCCCTTCATGGTGCGAATATACTCTGCTTTCAGCGCTGGCAAAACAGCTGGGCACTAATACAATCGATCATTTAATTATCTTGCAACCGAATCGCATTATTTTTGAGGCACTCACCTGCTTGCAAGAAAAAATCTACATAAAAAATATCTATATCCCCTATTGGGATGGGCAAATGCCTTCCTTTTGGTTAAGAAGCTTTATGAATTTAAAACGAGCGTGCGCAAAACATAATTGCAATCTGATTCGATTGAGTAAAAAGCCGGTAACCGTTTTAGAAACTCTCACGATAACGCCCATTGATCATCAAATTACCCTCAATGAGTTTAACTATCCTGCTTATTGCGTAAACGGCACGATAAACAATGAAAATTTCTCATTATTTTCATCAAAATATCCTCTTTGAACCTGCAGAATTCAAATATTGAAAAAAATAGCTAAACTATTGCTTTTCCTCAATTTTAATTGCTACTATAAAATCGTAAAATAGTTAAACCCCTAAACCCATACGGAGAGTGTATGAAGTTTATTCGTTACGCATTAGTTCTAGCCCTTTTAAGCAGCGGCGGCTTGTTCGCTGAAACCGGTAAACCTGCAAAAGGCGCAAAATATAAAAAAATAGAGGCTAAAAAGAAGCAGACCCAAGCCTATTCAAGAAGAGAAGCTCCAAAAAAATCAGCTCAAGATAGATACGGTAAACCAGCGGGTTCTTACAAAAAAATGGAAACCGCAAACGCCAAAAAACATGAAAAAGGCCTTAGAAAGCCGACCACTAAGCCAGCAGTAAAGAAAGCAGCAGCGCAAGATAGACCTGCTGTAGCAACCACCACCAAAACAGAGCCTACTTGGTTTCAAAAAGCTGAAAGATTAGTTGGATTAGGCGCTGCAGGCGCAGCTGCAACTAAAGCAGTTGCAACTCATAGAGAAGCTGGTTATCACAGAGGACCTCAAGGATGGCACCATTCCTTTGGACCAGGTTGGGGAGATAAAGGCTTCGTTGAAGGCGTCAACGAGCATGGTCACTGGGTATTCGCAGGATACCGCCCTATGTGGTGGGCAACCAATTATCCTACCTATTATAAAGATGTAATTCACCCTCTTTATAAAAAATCATCGCTCTACGCAAAAGAAGAAGCTTTACGACTTAAAGAACAACCTACTACACGATTTAAAAAGTAAGAATTAAAAAGGGCCGCGTAATTGCGGCCCTTTCTATTTATTATTCTTGAAACCCAAATGTACCTTCGCACACAATTTCTTGAATGTGCTTGCGCCCCGAGGGCTTTTCATTTTCCCGCATATATTCTGGTAAATTTTTTACATCGCCTGGCTTGCCAATCACGGCCATTGCTTCAACGGTATACTCCCCAGGAATCTGCAATGTTTCCCGTGCTTTTTCATGATCAAAGCCACCCATGCCATGCACAATCAAGCCTTTTAAATGGCCTTGAAGCGCAAAATTTTGCCATGCAGCACCTGCATCAAAACTATGGGTATAATTTAAGCCACCATGCATCGATGCATTCTTAGAACAAATCACTACTAAAACTGCTCCATTTTTGCACCATTCTTGGTTAAAAGGCACTAATAGATCAAAGAGTACTTGCCACTCGGGAGTATCTCTTTTGGCATAGATAAAGCGCCATGGCTGCTCATTATAGGAAGATGGTGCCCAACGTGCGGCCTCCAAAAGAGGCATAAATTCATCCTCCTGCAAGGCTTGGCCAGACATTGCCCGAGCAGACCAACGCTCTAAAAAGAGCGAATCTACCCCTAAATAATCAGGCATGCGGCAAGAAGCGTGAGCCATAGATCCCAAAAGAACCCCTGCAAATACTAATTTATTCATCCAAAACTCCTTACACAGGTTTAAAAAACAGAATACAGGTGGCCAATTTATCATATTTTTTCCTTTAAAAATAGCCGCTTAAAACCCTTGTTTTACCCTGATAATAATTGCTATTATGAAATTGTATAATGGCTTATTTCTGTAAATAGGCCGGATTGGAGAAAAAATGAAGAATATTTTGAAAAAATTACTGATTTTAGCACTCTTTATCAGCTCAACCGGCCTTACCGCTCGTGTCGGACACGGCGGGCACGGCGGCCATCGCGGCGGACATCATCACAGTGGCGGGCATCACAGCGGCAGACACCATTCTGGGCATCATGGAGGCCATCATTATGGCCGACGCACCGGAGACCGACATGGTGGTCACTCCTACGGGCATAGGGGCTATGCACGGCATGGGTATTACGGCGGCGGCTGGAGAGGCTGGGGCTGGGGTTATGGTGGTTGGTTATGGGGCGCAACAGCGGCACTCATAGGAGGAGCATGGCTTTTTGGTGGATATAGTTATCCACAATGGCGAGTAATGGCGCAAGAAGATCCTGAAAAGCAACGCTATTTTGATACGGTGGTAAACCCTGCCTATAGAAAATATCAACGAAATCCAAATTCAGTCCCTGCATACGATGCTGAGGGCGATACAGTAATGACTGACACTCATGCCCCAGACACAGTAATGACTGATGCCAATGCAATGGAAATTGAAACTAATATAGACACTGATTATATCGTAGTGCGCCGATGCTGCACCGATGCAAGCAGTAATTGGTATTCAGCGGGCCCGGATAGAGCGTGGCGTGAAGAAAATATCACGCCAGAAAGCTTTACCATTTATCGCAGATCAGAAAATAGACCAATAAGTTTTACCGATTTAGCAGAGCAACCCCAAATTTCAGGCTTTGAGCAATCGGTGTATACATCACCAAAATAGGTAGATGAATAAAAAAAGAAAAGGAGAAAAAAATGAAATTAAAAACAATAACAAAATTAATGCTCATTGTGTTGATGAGCGCAAGTAGTTTAGCTCTGGCAATACATGGCGGCGGTCACGGTTTTGGCGGTGGCGGATTCCATGGTGGTGGTCATGGCTTTGGCGGTCATGGTTATTATGGCGGCGGTCGTGGATATTATGGCGGCCGAGGTTTTAGAGGAGATGGTTGGTATGGCGCAGAACTTGCAGTTCCAATCGCAATAGGCGCATATGCGGCAGATCAAAGTTCAGATTATTATGATCCTTATTATGAATCTGAGCCAGTACGATATAGCGATGAAAATGTTGTTGAATATTACGATTAATAAAAAAGAGGAAAAAGAATGAAGTTTAATAAAATAATAGCTTTAATGCTCACGCTTGCCCTAGGCGTAAGCGGTATAGCAGTAGGCCGAGGCGGCGGCGGCGGCCGTGGTGGCGGATTTGGCGGAGGCCGTGGTGGTGGTTTCGGCGGTGGTGGTCGTAGCTTTGGCGGCGGCGGCGGAAGTTTCGCACGTAGTGGCGGATTTAGCGGCGGACGTGGCTTTAGTGGCGGCAGTTTTTCTCGAAGCAGCGGATTTAGCAACGTTGGTGGCCGAAGCGTTGGTTATCGCGGTAGCAGCTTCTCTAATGTAGGCACCGGCAGAGCAATCAATAGTTCACAATTTGGCGCGACCAGATTTGCAAGCAGACCTGTTTCAGGGATGTCTGGTGCTGGTAGATACGGCACAACCAGAGGTTCATGGAACAAAATGGGTCAATCGGGTACAGCCGGAAGATCTGCTGGCGATAGAGCAACACGCTCTCCCGGAAGAACTGGCACAACCGCAGGCCGACAAGTATCTCCTGGCAGAACAGGAACAACCGGTAACCAAGCGAATCTTGGTAAAGGCGGAGCAGGTACCAGACAGCCAGGCGCAGCAAGAAGCGGAGAAGGCAGATTTAATCAAGCGAATAAGGCAAGCGGATTAAACAGAGGAAATGCTAATAGATCAAACTTAAGCAGAGGCCAAAAAGCGGCACAAAATAAATTTGCTCAAAACAAAAACCTTAATAAGTTTAACAATAAGCAATTCTCAAAAAATTATATTAACAAACACGGTTGGAACCACTGGCACGGCGGTGCTTGGGGTTGGAATCCACTCTGGTGGGGCGTAGGCCTTGGTCTTCTTCCATTCGCATGGAACTGGGGATGGAACTGGTGGTGGGGCGACGGTATTTGGTGGTGGGGCGGCCGACCATGGTACTGGTGGAACGATTATGATCCTGTGTACTTCCAAGATGTTGTATACCCACAATACGTAGCTTCTTACCAAGACGTATCTGGTGATCAAGTTGCAAACTATTGGGATATCACCAACGCTACAGGAAGTGCAATTACGGTGGATGCAGAACGCGGAGAAACTGGTATAGCGATTGAATCGGGAGATACCAAACGGGTGTTCCACGATCCTGGCTACAACAAGTTTACCGCACAAACTGAAGCAGGAAGCGCTCAATACGATACCCCTAATAAGGAAGTAACGGTTGATGCAGCTCCAGTTGCAGAAGGAATAGCAATAGCTAAGTAAAAAACAAAAGGCGGGTAGCAATACCCGCCTTCCTTAATAATGCTAGGGGAAGGGTATGAAAATGAATCACGTATTTCGGCTCATATACTCTGAACGAAACGGAGATCCGTTCGTTTCGAGTGAGGCTTTAGCCGAATCGAGAAATGCGATTAATTACATTTCTCGACTCACTCCGTTCGCTCGAAACGAACGGTTTTTTTTGTTTATTTTTTTCTTAATTTTTACTTCAAATATCTCAGCCATGCTGGGTGAAGGCAGCTTCGTGGGCACGGGCGGTTATGCCATCGGCGGCACGCCCTATTATTATGCGGGATTAAGTTATTATTACGATCCACAAATGGATTATAAGTGGGATGGCCAGCAATGGATCTCGCAAACCGGCGCTCAATGGCCCGCTCGCTGTTGCAAGCCAAATCCTTGCAGTGCATGCGGATATCGGCAAGTACGCGAATGCACTAATGAATGCTCGGCGTGCACTATAGAAGAATGTGTAAATAATTATAAAAACCTTACTCGTAAAGGATACTAAGATGAAGAAATTCATAATCTTAATTCTTTGTTTACTGCCTCTGCTTGCAGATGCGCGCGGCGTGAATCGCCTGCGTTGCGGCGGCACCAAAAACTGCCAAGAATTATCATTCTGCTCCTGGCAGCCAACGTGTGCATCTTCTTCTTGCAATACTGGCGCATTTGCCAATTGTGGCCTTCCCTGCTGCAACGGCGCTCCCTATTGCGGCCCTTATCCACGCCCTCTTCCTGGCCAATATGATTCTTTTAGCGATAACACTAAAATAAGCTTTTGGAATATTCCACCCTGCGCTCCTCGCAATGATTCAGCGCAAAGAGGATATCTTTATAAAGGAATGTGGTGGGATGTGAGTGGTGTGCGCTATTGGGCATTTAGAAATATGACTAATAATACGATCACTATTGAAGGTCTTGAAGGTGGAGAAATTAAGGATATCCCTGCCGGTGACGTGGTAAATATATCTCGCGGCGAAAGCTACAGCTTTAGGGTACAAGCCCCTGCTCGCCGATTTGAGCTTTTTAACAGTGACGCTCATAATATTGAGATCTTTGTGA
>CAYMRF010000034.1:0-15078 GCA_964392765.1 uncultured Pseudomonadota bacterium | reverse complement strand
CCGTATTAAATGCCGAAATATCATCCGGCATGCGGCTGGTGACCAGATTGCCATCGCGCACTACTGCTTGATCAATCCATTGAGCGCCAGCATTCAGTAAATCTCGTTTTATCGCAGCGTAGGAAGTTAACTTTTTGTTGCGAACTAATTGAGCATCAATGAGCAAACTCGGACCGTGGCAGATTGCTGCAATTGGTTTTTTGGCAAATCCCTTAACAAAAGCAATCGCCTGCTCATTCAATCGCAGCTCTTCAGGACTGCCATAGCCGCCGGGAATTAACAACGCATCATAATCCTGCGCACGTGCTTGAGATAGTGGCACATCGACTTTAAATTCTCCCGTTACTTTTGGGACATCGCAATCCCAGCCTTTAACCGTACCCTCATCAGGGGATACAATATGCACTATCACTCCGGCATCTTGCAATGCTTTGCGCGGCAAAGTCATCTCAGTTTCTTGAAAACCAGAGGTGAGTAAAATTGCAACTTTAAATCCCAATAAAATATGCGTCATGTTTTACCTTCAATAATATTCTCTGATTATTTTAATAGCCATTCAAAGCCCTGCATCTGCTGACCCTCATACTCAGCCAACATAAACTCAGTCTTCTTAAAACCGAGTGATTTATAAAAATGAGGAGAGATTGCGTTTGCTTTTCTGGTTACTACGGCAATATGATTGATATCGGGAAGTAATTCGCGTATTGAAAAAACAAGCTTTCTTCCAACGCCTTTACGCCAAAATGCTGGCTCTACGCATATTAATTCTAAGATCGCTTTTTGATCATGATAATCAAACAAAGCCCATCCTGCCACACTAGATTCATTGCTGGCCATAACTAAAATCATATCATCGGTTGTTTTGAATCGCTCAATATAGCGCGAAAAAACTTGTAATGCGTATTCTTTAAATTGATCAGTCCATTCATCCTTATAAACAGTTTCAAACGAACTGAGAAAAACTTCTTTTAATGCACTTTCTAGATGCCTATCTTTTTTAAAAGTATGCGAATCGATGTGCGTTAATAAGACACTTTCGCTAGAAAATGTAACATTGGTTGCCAGACTTATTAAAAGGCTCAATAGCATGAAAATTTGATTCATAGAGATTCCAACATAAAATTTCTTTTTTTTCTATACAATTACATTTCTCATATTCTGGAATCTAAAACGATTCCCTCAACTGTTCAGTTAATGCAATAAATTTAGGAGTAACGGTAGGCCTATCATCAACCTCTATTCCCATTTCATAATAGGGTGCAGACGAGCGAATAACTTCTAACATTTTATAATAGTACTCATCATCTTCACGTGGTTTTTTTAAACGCTCTATCCATTTTAAGCCATATTCGGTATCTGCCGCCATTTGCTGAGGGTTTTTCAAAAAGAAATCGTCTTCATGCGCTCTATTAGTTTGCTCGGTATCGATTAAATATGCTTTTCCATCTTTACCAAAAACACAATTGGGACTTTTCATATCAGCTACATATGCTTTGCGAGAAATGATTCTTAATTCTTCGATAAACTCATCAAAACTATCTTGCTCTAACGTTTTATAGTGAAATAAATTTTCTTCTGGTGATAATAAAAGGCCTTCTTCATCTTTAGCCAAGACGACAAAGTTATCATCACATAATTTTTTATGACTTCTTTTGCCTGGTATGCCCGGAATTTCATATAAATATTTATCTACCACGCGTACATGCTTCAATCCTTCTTGCTCAATAACACGCGCAATAAGCTGCTGATATGCAACGCGACTTACATTTTTATTCGTCACCTCTTTTGCGCGCACATTAAATCCTCCAAAGCTATTGGTCCAATGGATAGGTCCCAGTTTCAAAATATATCCGGGAACATACGGAGTTTTAAACACATAATTCCAACGCGAAATCTTTTTCATAGCATATTTTTCAGCTATTTTACGCCGCTCTGCATTGGTAACTATATTTTCACGCACAATAAACGCTTTCACAAAATCTGGGTCTTGAAATAATAAATCGAGCTGAGCACTCGGAACTGCAGGAGGTACTGCTTTATCAATAATATCGCTATATTCATTTTCACGGTCCTGAGGGGCACGCTCCATGGTAAAGCTGTTCGATAGGGTTAAAAGAATAATACCAAGCAAAAGATTAGTGTAAATTTTATACATACTATTCCAATATTTTAAAATGATTATTCATCATTTAGTATTGCATACGTAGCTTTAAAATCAGTATAAGCAACTTCATCAACATACCCAAATCTTTCGGGCAGCCAGTCAATTTTTGCTCCTAATTTTTTATAATAAGGAGATTCACGTTGTTTTATGTATCCAAATATTTCCGAACAACCATTACTTTTTGCAAAGAGAACGGCGCGTTCTAATAATGCTTTGCCAATTCCTTTTTTTCTTTCACTCTCTTCAACCCAAAGATTGTTAACCAGACAGCTCTGCTCATCAAATTTTTCTACTTCTATAATTCCAATCTTTCTATTATCGATAAATGCAATTATTTTCTGGCCCTCTCCAAGAAGAATTTTACCGCTCTCAATCCGAAACTCGAGAGACGTACTCTCCGTTTGCATAGCAAAGAGATTTACATTAAAAAGAAAAAGTGCGACAACAACCATTTTTGTGTTCATGATTATTCTTTTTTTATAGAGGTTAATTTGGAAATATCTGGGATAAACACATATTCAATATTATCAGTTGCTCCAGCGAGGTCATACGATATACTTAAAGATAAGTAATTATAACTCAGGATAGAGATATGAAGAAATTATTACTCACTTTAAGTTTATTATCAATAAAGGCCACTACTTTGGAATACGTTAAACAATTTGAAAATGAAAAAACTACCGCTGCATACGTTAAAATAATGCCTCAAGAAGTAATTGGTGATCACTATGATCAATACCCAGCAATTGTAGTCGCATTAAAAGGCGGCACTATCACTCGCTTGGAAGCAGATGGATCAACCACTCGGGTTGAATTTCCTACTGGGCAATCAGTATTTCGCCCTGCAGAAACACCCGCGCAAATGCATAAAAGCGTGAACGAAGGCGCTGAGCCGATTGAGCTTATTATTGTGCAATTAAAATAGATTAAAATTGCTTTTTTTATTAAGAAATTTTTTGAGAGTATATGATCGTTTGGAATCTTTCTACCATTATTAAAGCAATGGTTTTGAATCTTACTGCCTTTAAATTATTTACTGCTCAATTTGTACCAACCATGCAAGCCCACCAAGCTTTTGATACTACGTATTTTTCTTGTTCTATCGCGAGTAAGAACTTTAATTATGTGCTTGATAGCCATTACACATCAGAGAATGTTGATAATCAAATTCAACACATAAAAAAAGAATTTGAAAGCCGAAATCTGTCTTGGTGCTGGATTGTAGGCCCCTTAGATACTCCTCATGATTTAGAAAGGCATCTTATCCAAGCAAGCTTTAAGAAACTGGAATCTGGCTGTGGAATGTATTGCAAAGTGGAATCAGCGAGCCTTTGTTCCAAGCCGGAAGAGCTTACATTTGAGAAAGTTCTCACCAAAAAACAGTTAGAAGATTTTAATCAAATTCATGGCAAAATTCGCAATCACTCTCAATTTTTTAATCAAGAAGACACATTATTAGAATTTTTAAATGATTCCAATGCTTCTTGCTGCTTGTATGTTGGATACCATAACAATATTCCCTCAACAACTGGTTTATTGTATTTTCATTCAGATGTAGCAGGAATTTATTGCATTGCAACCGATATTGATTATCGCTATAAAGGGTACGCAAGTGCTATGTTGCAATTTTTACTTGCCTTAGTTCAAGAGAAAAAGTGCGAAATTGCTGTTTTGCAATGTTGGGATCAAATCAAACCACTGTATAAAAAAAATGGATTCCAAGAATGTGGAGAATATCAGCTTTTTCTACATAATTCTGATGAATTCTATAGAAGGATATCTAAATGAACGAAAGGCCAAAAATCGGCGTAGGTGTTTGTGTGGTAAAAAATGGGATGGTGCTTATGGGTAAACGCATTAATTCCCATGGCACCGGCACCTGGGCATTTCCAGGCGGTCATCTGGAATTTGGTGAAACGTTGGCTGAATGTGCACAACGAGAAGTGCAAGAAGAAACGGGATTGCACATTACCAATATCCGGCGCGGACCATTCGTTGAAGATATATTTTATGCCGAAAATAAACATTATATTACTATCGTGATGCTTGCAGACTACACTTCTGGCCAACCGGCAATTCTTGAACCACATAAATGCACTGAATGGGGGTGGTTTGCCTGGGAAGATCTTCCTCAACCATTATTCTTGACCTTTGCAAGCTTGGCAAAAGCAAATATTAATCTGAAAGAATATTGGAAATAAAATGATAAATCAGTTGCTGCGTATCTCATTTTTATCACTCTGCCTTTTTGTTTTACCACTGCCACTCTATTCTGCGGAACAAAAGCCACCAATAACGTCCAAAAAACTAGAACCAAACAAGACCATTATAGCTTTTGATATTGATGAAGTGGTTTTAGCAGGCCGAGAAGCGGGCTACAAAAAGTGGCTGGCGAATAATCCTGATCTTGCTCAAGCAATCGATCAAACCAAAAAGAAATTTAATCTCACTGATGCCACTGCCATTATTAATAAGACTGCGCAAGAGTTTCCTGCCTTAAAAGAAAAAGCACAAGAGTTTCAAAAGATAGTTGTATCTGCCCCGCGCATCACGGGAACTGCAGAAATTCTTAAAAAATTAGAACAAAAAGGATATGGCATTGTTGCCGCATCGAATATGACTACCAGCACCTACCAAGCGATGGTGAATAATGGCACCCTTCCTCCACAATTTTCAAATGATTTCTTTTTTGTTGCAACCAATGAGCTCAATAAAAAACCGGATGGCACTTATTTTGAAAAGCCTTCTTTAGAATATTATCAAAACTTAGGCGTCTATATTAATCAAAAATATCCTGGTAAATATGTGTATAGACTTTTCACCGATGATAAAGAAAAAAATGCGCAAGGAGCACAAAAAGCGGGTCTTATCAGTATTCATTTTAAAAATGCTGAGCAACTATTAGAAGAGCTTAAAGAATTAAATATTGATATTGAATGATGAACCACTCAAAAGAAATTATCGTGAGAAAATTAGCATTTTGCTATGGGAATCTTGGTTTCAGCGATTCCTTCAAGTATACCTATTAATGTACGAGCTTCTTTGAAATATATTTTATATTTCACATCTTCGGGAACTAAAGCAATATCTCTTACTTGTAACATGGCCAACACTTCCACTGCTCGAGCAAAGGCAAAACAAAATCGTGCTTCAGGTTCAGAATCTATACTGCTGCCCACTTTCATTGAACATTTATGAATGTGATCGGATGAAAGCAATTTTTTGAAATCCTCGACATCCTGATTATTTTTTTTATATTTTTTCCAGCAGTCAATTAGATTTCTGCTATAGCAGTTGATAAGCGGCAAGCCTTTTTTCAGCTCCAAAGTATAATCTAAAATTTCATGTGACTTTTTAATATAAAAGGCAGGCGGCAAAAGCATTCCGTTTGTAAAAGAAGAGAAAATACAAGAAAATAGAAATAAATATTTCATAAAGACCTTTAACCTAAAATTTTGTGTACGCACTATTGGATAGGAATCCTTATTCGATGCTCGCATTAAAGAGTTTACAATACTTGGGTTAAATAGTTCTTGACATTATAGTTTTAACGAGGCAACAAACACGAAGTTAAAAGTTACTGCTTATTTTTAAATTCTATCCAAGCAACTTATGTTCTTTAGCATGCTCAATTAGTTTAACATATTTCTCCTTTTCAATAAATAGCAGATCTTCACATTATAGTTTTCGCCAAACAATAAACACCAAATCCGAAGATCACCGCACCGGCTAAATAGTTAATATAGATGAGCATTTGGTGAGAAATTTTATGCCTAAATAAACCAACCGCAAAACAAAGAAGAAGCCACCAAAGAGCTGAACCTAAAAACACTCCCGCAACAAAGGTAAGGCCATTTATATATCCGGAAGTATCAATAGAAAGACCCGTAAAAAGTGCTGCAAAATCTAGAATGGTAGCTGGATTAGTTAGGGTCAGAAAAAAAGTGACAATGTAAGCATTGAGCAAACTCGCATTTAAGGAAACATTATTGCGCAGAGGCGGTTGCGAAAAGAATTTTTTAATTCCTAAATAACACAAGAAGAAACCGCCAATTATTGTCAGCGGTATTTTATATGCCAGCAAGAGTGTTTGCGTAAAAGACATTCCCAAAGCAACGATGATGCCGTATACCGTGTCGGCCGTTGCTGCTCCTAATCCCGATGCAACTCCCAGCCAAATGCCACCGTGCAACGTTTGTTGAATACATAAAAAACCAATAGCACCAACTGGCGCTGCGATAGAAAATCCAACAGCAATTCCTTCAAGCAGTAATGACATACTTGATCCTTAATTAAAAAACTTTTTTATGATTGGCAAACAAAAAGAATAGAATTAAAAATAATAGTTAGAGCCCAAGGCTCTGGAATTGCAAAGCAAAGATAGAATAGTAATAGAGATGCATCGTATTGACCTCAATAATTGATTTATCTTGATGATATCAAAACTGACTGCGCACTTCAATATTTTTCATACGGAAAATGATATCCCCATTTACTACATAGCTGCTTCAGAAAGATGTACTGCAATTTGCTCCTGACAATGACTTTCAATGGGATCAGCTTCTCTCAGAAATTTTCAAACATTTGGCTGCGATGCATTGGTAGATTTTTTTGACAGTCTCAATATTTTATTGCTAGTCTCTGGCCGAGGAGTCAAAATATGAACATTAAATCTATTATTCTCGTTTTAACATTTTCTACAGCCACTCTTTTTTGTGACCAATCTTCCCCGTATCGCGCAAAAATGTCTGGCAACGAACTAGAGGCTGATATCATTGTAATTGGTGGTGGCGCTGCCGGTTGCATATTGATGAGTGAGCTATCAGCAAATGGTCTCTTTTCTGTAATTGGAATAGAAGGAGGAAAAAATTTAACCAATGATCCGGCAATCCAGGCAGTAGGTCTGCCGGCATTTCTCTTGGCGGGAACGGGAAAACCGCAGTATTTTTGGCCAGGATGGAATCAAACCCTTCCCATGCAAGGACTCAATGGACGAACCAGTGATTGGACAACCGGAATGCTCTTGGGTGGAGGCTCATCGATTAACGGATTATACTATGGTCGCGGGTCAAACGCCGTATACTCACGCTGGGAAGGCGTTTCTGGCAGTAGTAATTGGAGTCTGGACAATATTCTAGCCACTTTCCAGGCTCTTGAAAATTATCAAGGGTTGACCATCACGCCAGACGCACGAGGAGACAACGGTGCAGTGAATATAAAACAAACACCGTCAATATCACAAGTAACTTCGCAAGTGCTACTACCCGCATGCCAGGCAGCGTTTCCGGGAATTCCCACGGTAGTGGACTATAATGATCCGAGTGTTGAAAATTGCATTGACCCCCGTTCTCAGTGGTTTATTGATCCTAGCGGTACCCAACGAGTAAGCAGCGCCACGGCATATTTAAATAGCACCGTGATGACGCCAGAAGGCCAAGGAGTTAATAATCACCGCTTATTTATGCTTTTCGATTCGGTTGCCGTGAAAATAATATTCGATAATCATGGACGCGCTACAAAAGTAAGATATGCAAAGGACGGTAAATTATTAGAAGCCAGAGCTCGCAAAGCGGTTGTTTTGGCCAGTGGAATCAACAGTAGCAAGTTGCTGCAACTTTCGGGCATAGGGCCTTCGGCAGTACTCAAGAAAGCAGGTATTGAGCCTGTTTACATCAATGAGAACGTAGGAAAACATCTGCAAAACCATCCGCTCATTTTTATTTCTATGCCAGCAGATCCTGCTCTGAGTGGTATACCACCCGGCGCTTCCTATGCATTTACTATTAACAATGTTTACTTGCCCGTAGCAGGTGGTAATGCCAACGATCCACGAATGTTGCAGATTTTATTCGAATACATCCCCACTAACCCACCACTTTTAACCGTTGGATTTGATCTTTTAAATCCCGTAAGCGAGGGAAGTGTCGCAATCCAAAGCGATAATTCATTTCAGATAGCCGCAGCGGATGACGGTTTTTATAAAAATCCTATAGACCTGGCGAATATGAAGAATGCTGTCTCAGTCTATATTCGCGCCCTGCTTGATCAACTCAGCCTTTTGTATCCGTTTCCCTCACCATACTTTAAACCCCTTTTAGGTGACCCAATCAATTTAGTTATCTTTTCTAACTATGATGACGCGGTGGTTGAGCAATATGTGAAGAATAACAGTAATCTTTCTCTTGATATACACCACTTTGTGTCGCACTGTAAAATGGCTCCTCTCGATGCGGGGGGTGTGGTAGATGGCGATACGCGTGTCTATGGTACAACCAACGTTTTCGTAGCAGACAACTCCATCTGCCCCGTGATTCCTGATATTAATACTACCGGACCAGCTATGATGATTGGATTACGCAGTAGCGAAATTATCAAACGTGTCTTGCGCTCATGAAACATAACAAGGAAATCATCAAGATGAAAAAAAATATTCTGTTACTTTTAACATCATTCTTATTTTTCACCGCAGCTCATGCACAAGACCAAGAATGGGCTTATGAAAACCCTTACTGCGTTGATCAGACAAATTTCTATGCTAAGCTTTTGGGCGGTGTTAATTTCTTGCAAAAAAGTACCACCAACGGAAACAAATCCACCTTTAAGGCAGGATATATTATTGGCGGCTCATTAGGTTATTATTGGTGTTGTGGTTTGCGATTGGAAGCTGAATATGCTTTTAGAAGAAATGCTATAAAAAGAATTGATTTCTTTGTAGAAGGTTATTCTCTGAGCGGACATTTTCAAAGTTCTTCATTTATGGCCAACCTATTGTGGGATTTACCTTTACCTTGCTGCGAATGCACGTTTGACAATATTCAACCCTTTATTGGAATTGGTATAGGCTATGATTTCCAACAAATGCATTCCTCAAACTCTCGCTTTATTTTTAATCAGAAATGGAACAGCCTTTCTTGGCAAGCAATGGCGGGATTAATGTATGGGATCTTCTGCAATACAGATATGATTTTGGAATACAAATTCCATCAGGGTGGCCGCCATTTTTATCATCACTCTATTGGCATCGGGCTTATGTATAAATTTGGTTCTTAAACAATGGTAAAATGGCCCAACAAAGCTCATTATTCAGACAGCATTTGCTCAAACTTTTGGACAGACATTTTGGTGCGGCAACGGCTTTTAGTGGTTTTTTCTAGTCGCATTTTATCTTCATTGAATATTGCTTGAACCAAAACAGCGCATTTAGTACAACCGTCATTCTCTTGCGTTACTTGATTTTGTTTTAGATTCTTCAACATTTCAATTTCACGATAATCGTTTGCTTTGGTGATTTTAGTTATGGTAATCGTAGATTCAACTTCCACAAAATCTCCATCATTTTTCACGATAAATTGGCCTGATACTGCGTCTTCTTTTAAGTGAAATTGATTACCTCTATGCGAGAAACCGTATAAAGCAGCAATTATTCCGGAGTACTTAGCGCAATGCGTTTGTGCATAGACGGTTTGGGCTTGCGCATTCTTATCCAGAATGTAAATTTTCCAATCCTGAGAACCTCGATAGCGCGTAGAGCTTTTTTTCAAGCAATTAAGAATATGCTGGGTCAATAAATCATTGATCGCGCACGCTTGATCGGCCCATAATGGGGCTGCCATGCCCGTGATTAATGTTAATAATAGAACGTATTTCATAGCGTTTAATAACCTTATAAAATGAAACTCATTTTAATTATATACTAATTCATACCCTACTATTGATAAAGCACCAACTCCTACTATTGCTAGACCGGTAGCAACTGCCAGGGAATCAATGCTAGCGTTAGAATTTTTGTGTTTTTGCTGAAAAAGATCCACGAGTTTCTTAGATTGCGCATTAAAGAGCTCATTCTTCGTTGCATCAAAATCATTGCTAGGAATAACTTCAATTTTAGGAGTAGCCACGCTCCGATATTCTAAAGTGCCCGCGTTAAACTCAGTTGTATTTGTAAAAATAACCCATTCATTAATGGTTGCGCCCATCTGGGTCAACTCGCTTTTAACCTCAGTAAATTCTTGAGAGCTTTGCCACCATTTTTTTAAGTTCTTATACGAGCTATATCCACTCATCAAGGAACCAATAGTACAACCTAAGCCAATTGCGGCAACAACATAAGGCCCTACCATGCTTTTGGGCTCTTCGGGGTGAATATGAGATGGCGCTATGAGGGAAGCTAGTAATGCAAAGATGAATGCGGACCGCGGTTTAAAAGTGAATATCATGCTCAATTTCCTCTATGTTGTATTATTGTATTAAAGCAAAAAAGCTTCTTACATTTAAGTAAGAAGCTTCATATTTTTGGCTGTTTATGCTTGCGGGCCCTACTTCGCTAATCCCTCGACTTCGCTCGGGAGAACGCGCCCTTCCGCTCATCCTGAGGAGCAGCTTTAGCTGCATCTCGAAGGGCGAAGGGCCCTAGCCATTTATTTGGTTCTCAAATAAATGGCTGGGGCGGAAGGATTCGAACCTCCGAGTGTCGGTACCAAAAACCGATGCCTTACCACTTGGCGACGCCCCAGTAAATTTTTATTATCTATAGTTTAGATCTCTTCGTGATCTATTTCAAGTTCGATTACTTTTTTATATTCATCGATCACGAGCTCTTCGATAGATTTTCTCATATCTGAGTTGAGCGGGTGAACGATGTCTCTAAAGGTGCCGTCTTTTCTACGACGCGATGGCATGGAAACAAAGAAACCCTTGTTGCCTTCAATGATTTTTAAATCACGCACTATAAAACTATTGTCAAAGACGATGGTTGCGTATGCTTTCAACCTTCCCGTTTCTTTAGCCGGGTAGACTTTTACTTCTGTAATTTCCATGACTGCTATCCTTTAAAGCTTTATATTACAACCCTCTTATTTTCTCATTTAATAGTGCACTAATTTTATAGTATTGGGCCTTTTTGTCAACGACTTTTCAGGCTATTTTTCCAATTTATAATTTTTCTGCAGTTCTTAATTTCGCCGATCTCGCCGACGGATTCTGCGCAAGCTCTTGCTCGCTTGCAATAACTGCTTTAGGAGTCACCACTTGCAAGACGCCTGCACGTTCTTGATTCGCATAAAACTGCTTTACCATGCGATCTTCTAAGGAATGGAAGCTAATGCAGACCAATCTTCCGGCTGGATTTAATGCTCCAGTTGCTGCGGGCAAAAAGGCTTGAATATTCTCAAGCTCATGATTCACATAAATGCGCAAAGCTTGGAACACCTTGGTTGCCGGATGGATGGAACGGCGCCCCTTATTAGGAATAACATCTTCAATCACATCCACTAGATCGCCGGTAGTTTTAATCTTATGTTTTGCGCGCGCGGCTACGATAGCACGGGCAATTTGCCTGCTTTTTGGCTCTTCTCCTAATTGAAAAAAGAGCTGTTCTAATTTTTGCTGAGTAGATTTATTAATCACGTCTGCCGCCGTAATTTGATAATGGGCGGTAGAAAGGCGCATATCCAAAAGAGTATCTCGTGAAAATGAAAGTCCTGGCGTTTGAGCGATTTGAATTTGGGAAGTGCCAAAATCGGCCAAAACCCCATCAACCATTCCAATCTTATGTTTTTTTAGAAGTCGATAAAGGGCAGAAAAGTTCCCCCAAATAAAGGATATGCGATCGCCAAACTCCTCTTCGAGCGGAGCGGCATGGGTTTCCAGTGAGAGAGCATCCCAGTCCATGGCAATTACTTTGCAGGTTTTATTTTGCTCTAGAATTGCTCGGGTATGCCCGCCGGCACCAAAGGTGACGTCTAAATAAACTCCGCGCGGTTTAACGCGCAGATTATCAATAACTTCTTTTACTAAGACCGGTTTATGGGTAGTGATGTTTTGTGTCATTCGCTTGTTCGTTTCCCTTCCGACCTACGCTTATCCGGGCTACCAGCTCGGCAAGCTACGGCGGACAGGCTACTCGCATCTCACACTTTTAGACCCGCTCGTACTGAGCTTGTCGAAGTATTCGAGCGGTAAGGTTTAAGTAAATTTCTGTACCAAATTTTCAAGCGCAATGCCGCGTGATCCTTTTACTAAGACCACCGATTCTTGTGCAAGCTTATGTTCTAATTTTTCAACTGCTTCTTTCCAGTTTGGCACAATATCAACCGTTATGCCAACTGGAACTGTTTTATGAGTCCATTTAACCAGGTCGCCCACTAAAATCAGATGCTTTAATGAAGGAACTTTGCGCAGGAATCTGCCCAATTGGCGATGCCAGAATGGCGAATTAACTCCCAGCTCCAGCATATCACCCAAGACGGCAATCTTTTGGGCTTTTGTTTCAATTTTTTGGAAGGCAAGCAACGCGGCTTTCATGCTCTCAGGATTTGCATTGTAGCAATCGTGAATAATTTTGCCCTTTTGAGCAGAAAGTGCTTTCTCTTCAAATCTGCCTGAAACGCGCATTGGTTGCTGAATGCCTTCAATAATCTTAGCAGTAGGAATATTCAAAAGATAGGCAACCGCAGTAGCTGCTAATGAGTTCATCACCGCACCTTCATGCGGATGCTGCAACATTACATTCACTTTTTCTTTATAGACTTTCATCACAAATGAGATGCTTGCGCCGGTGGCATGCACCTTGCGTGCTTGAATTTGATTCACTGTTTTGGAACCAAATTTTACCATCGGATGATTATAGCCAACGCTGGCAAGCAACGCTTGATCACCATTGATAATACCGATGCTGGTATCTCCAAAGTATTTAAAAATGTCTCGTTTTTCGAGTGCGATATCAGCCAATGAACCCAGCCCTTCCATATGAGCATGGCCAATACCGGTGATCACGGCAGTAGTTGGACGCGCAATTTTGGCAAGTTCAGCCATTTCACCGCGCTTGGTGATACCTAATTCAAAGATGGCAGCTTGATGATTGGAGCGCATTTTAAAAATATTCATTGCAACACCAATCCGTGTATTTTGATTGCCTTCAGAAGCAACAAAAGGCGTATTATTTGCGCGCAAAATAGATTTAACAATTTCTTTAGTGGATGTTTTGCCCACCGAACCGGTAATACCAACTACCGGATAGCTAAACTGATCGCGCCATGCGCATGCCAATTTAATAAATGAATGCATCACATCATTTACGATAATTACCAATTTATTTTTAAGAAGATTTTGATCGAGCGTATTAAGAATATCTTTTTTGGATGAAGCGATCATAAAGCCGGCAGCATTCTTTTGCAATGCTTGTGCAAGATAGTTATGGCCATCTACCTGCGCGCCACTCAAAGCAACAAACATATTTCCCGGTTGCAGTGTTCTGGTATCAACTGAGAATGAGACGTCATCCGGATATTTGGCAAAAGGAATAACAGCTTCGGGTAAAACGCCTTTAACAAAATGCTGATCAAAACGCATCGATTTTTCTCCGATTTTTTCGCGAGGAGTTTTATAATTTTAAATCATTTAACATTGTCTTGTAATGCAGAAAAAATGGCCTTTTTTTGAACATTTGTCAAGGAATACTAGTAAATACAGAGAAACCCGTGTAATTTTTACCTCAATAACAGAAAATATTTAAATTTCTAAAAAGATTATCTTGAGTAAATCAATTTATTTAAAAGAGGAAAATTATGAAATATATGAATGTCTTGGTATCGGTAATCGGCATTTCTTTTGTAACGAATCTTGCAATTGCAAATTCATATACCAATCTTGATCCGCATGTCGCTCAATTTGCAACGGAACTTTCTAAATCAGATGCGCCACCTATTTATACCTTAACGCCTGAAAAAGCACGTAAAGTTCTTGATGACTTGCAAGCAAGCTCAGTCAATACCATTCCTGCCACTGTACAAGAAAAAATAATCCCGGGTGGGCCAACTAAAGAAGTTTCTCTCACTATTATTCGTCCTAAAAATTGCAAAGGCAAACTTCCTGCCATTCTGTATATTCATGGTGGTGGATGGATTTTAGGAAATAAGAAAACGCATGATCGGCTCATTAGAGAAATTGCCAATGGTGCGCAAGCGGCCGTTGTATTTGTAAATTACACTCCGTCTCCTGAGGCACATTTTCCGGTTGCCATTGAACAGGCGTATACCGCACTTGAATATATTGGCAAGCATGGCAACCTGCTGCAATTAGATCCCCATCAGATTGTAATCATGGGTGATAGCGTGGGCGGCAATATGGCAACCGTGGTTGCGCAGATGGCAAAAGATCGCAAAGGCGCTAAAATAAAACAGCAAATATTGTTGTATCCGGTGACCGATGCTAATTTTAACACTAGTTCCTATAACAAATTTGCTAATGGCCCATGGCTCACCAAAAAAGCGATGCAATGGTTTTGGGATGCTTATTTGCCTAATAAAGAAGAGCGTAATAAGCCGTATGCGAGTCCATTGCAATCATCTCTTGAACAATTAAAAGGATTACCGCCCGCGCTTATTGTTGTAGATGAAAATGATGTGCTGCGTGATGAAGGTGAAGCGTATGCGCATAAACTTATGCAAGCTGGCGTGCCCGTTACTGCAGTAAGAGTTTTAGGAACGATTCATGATTTTGCAATGCTTGATCCTATCAAAAATACGCCGCCCACTCGCGGTGCTATTGATTTAGCTATCAGCACCCTCAAAAAAGTATTTGCAAAATAATTATCTAATCACTTTTCTAGTCTTGCCACCATATGAAGGCGCAATTAACCCTTGCGCCTCAAGCATATCAATAATGCGCGCCGAGCGATTATAGCCGATTCTGAATCTGCGCTGGAGCAATGAAATCGATACCTCTTCAACTTCTTGCAAGAACTGGCAGACATCGCCATACATCTCATCTTGTTCGCTATCATGCGCTGCGCGATCATCAGAATGTACCTGCTTTAAATCAAGATAATCGGTTGGCCGTTGCGCGCGAATATGAGCAATCACTTGATGAATCTCTTTATCAAGCACGTATGCGCCATGAACCCGCTTTAATAATGA
>CAYMRF010000033.1:0-15087 GCA_964392765.1 uncultured Pseudomonadota bacterium | reverse complement strand
TTTTTATTACATTACATGGCAAACCCTTTTCTTTTGAAAATAAAAAAAGGCACCAAAAGAGGTGCCTCAAATATGCTTATAAAACTGATAATAAATGATTGACAATTGTCTGCTAGACGATAGATAGATAGATAGATAGATAGATAGATCTGTTCTGTTGCTGCTCATTTTTCTACAACTTTCTTTTTTAAAATATCTCAGTTGCTTCGACCATATAAAAATTATTTGAAGTAGTGCAATAATTTATAAAAAAATTACTACAAAATAAAAGCGGCGAATACTAAAAGAGTATTCGCCGCTTTTATTTTAAAAACTAATAATTATGCTTTAGCGCATGAAAAATTATTTGATGCGAGAACTAAATTCTTCTTGTTGGTGACATCATGCAAGCTAACGGAGAAGCTCGGGTTAAAATCTTTTACCGGTACAAAGATTAAACCATTTACCGTTGTGAATGGATTAATAATTTGAGTATGTAAAGATTTACGTTCAAAATCCAGATCGAGTTGCTGATTTGCTTCTGACGATCCAAGGCCATCTACAACGGCAGGAACAATCAAGATTGGAATAAATAATGCGCCGATTCCATAGCTTGCTGCGCGTTTTGCCGTTGAAGTATGTACTGAGTTGGCTACGATCTGATAATCCACGCATGGGAGGCTAAAATTATCGAGGTTGAGGGTAAAGGTGCGATCAGTATTATTGCATAAACTAATATGTACTGGTTGATATCCTTGAGCGATTACATCGCGATCAAGGTAATATTGGCAATCTTTTTTGCTGAATACACGATATGCAAGTGAAACTGTGTCTTCTTGCGATTGAGCATTTGGAGTGATGCAGCCTAATCGAGAAAGCGGTTTTGCTTGATATTTGGCACATCCGGAAATAAATAAAAGTGAAGCGCCTATTACAGATAGGGCAACAATATTAAAAGATTTCATAGAAATAACTCCATTCAGGGTTTTAAATAACATATTTTTAGGCTAACTTTTACAGTCTAAATTGTCAATTTATGGCCTAGATAAAGGCTTTTAAGGCATTTATTATTTACAAATAGCCTCTAATTAAGGTGTTCGCTAACAATGCTCGCCACGTTGATATCTTCTTCCTCTTCAACATGCAAGGTCTTTCTGGAAATAGGTGGCGTAAGGTTTTGGTTATTAGGGGCTTGGATTTGCTGTGGGGCTGGCGGCCGTGCTATAGGTGTGGAAGGAGCTATCGTTTGGGTAGTTTGTGTGATTGCCGGTTTTATAGGCGATGCTGGGGGGCTTTTTGGTTGTAATTTTTTATAATCAGTACAATATTGGCGCAATTCATGGTGCTTTTGGATGAATTGAGCAATAAGTTCAGTATTATTAAAGATTGTTGCATCTTCAAAATTATATTGTGCTTGCTCAGTCATGTTATAAGAACCGATAATGGCAAATTTACCCTTTTTATCATCTTCATCAAAAAAGACAATAAACTTATGATGCATTTTTTGCCGATTGTTTGAAGGCTCTCGTTTTTTGTTTCTAACCAAAACTAAAATGCCCGAGTTCGATATTTTTTTTACTGCTGGATAATTTTGTGATTCTTCATCAACAATTAACACATCTTCTTTTGGTGATGTTTTATAGCGCTCTAACTGGGTTATTTTCTGAATATCGCTGGTCATGTCGGCTTTTCTAAATTCTTGTATATATTTTCTATTTGCCCACCACGAACTGAGAGCTTCTGAAGTTACCATATAATACGCAGCTAAGATTTTACCTTTTTCTTCGACCATCAGTTTGCTAATAAGATCTTCTATTTCTTTGCTATTAAAGAAGGCCCGCGGACATTGGATTACTTGTTGTTTCTGGCTTGATTCTTCTGCTTCTTTGCGTTTTTTTGGGGCAGATGGCGCTTCTTCCATGCCAATTATAGATTGGCATGCGAGTAATGCTAGAAATATAGGCAATAATATTTTTAATGATAATTTCATGATTTCTCCAATTTGCTCTAATCAAAGCTTAGGGAAGTTTTATATTACCGAATAATATAATTATTCAGTTTCTTTTTCAGGAAAATATTCTGCCAAAGTAATTGGTCTTCGCTTAGATTTTTTCTCGTAATTTCCTTGATTTAGCGGTTCATTATCTATTTCTTTACCCGTTTTAGGTTCTGCATAATAATTGAAATATTTCGCCTCATTTATTAACTTGTCCAAGCGCGTACATTTTTTTGTCTTTATTTTGTTCGATTGATAGGTCTTTGAATGTAAAAGTTCATTTGCTTTTTTTGACCTTAAACGACTGCTCAAACGGGCTTGACGAAATTCTTCTCTAGTTACATTCTTTTTCTTAATCTCGGAAAATTCTTTTTTAAGTTTTTTAGATTGATTATTATCATTTTCAGTTCTTGAAGGTTTTCTTGAAAGCTTCAAAAGTGAGCAATAAATACTTTTAAGTTCTTTAATATTGTCTTGGCTATTAACATCAAAATCATCATATAAATTTTGCTTTGGTTTGTTAAACTGCTGCTTTGGTCGATTAAGCTTTCGATAAGCAGTAATAATCAAATTACTTTTTGGGCTGACAACAACACACATTTCTGTTTTGTTATCAACATAAAGTCTTGTATTTTTTGAGTCATGGCGGATTCCATTCTTTATTGTCCCCAAAACATCTTCAGGACTAATATTTCGCTCAATAATTCTAATTATGGAATGTTTTGTGAAGCGATATTTATCGTTATTTTTTAAACCCGATGCCATCCCCATTGAAAGTGAAGGAAAAGCCATCATTAGTAGTCCGTACTTAATAATCATTCGCATTATTGCATTTTTTTTCATAGTAAATCTCCATTTTTGCCCTAATTTATATAAGCCTAGGACGGCTTTTTATACCTTTATAATATACTACCAGGCTATAAATAATTGTCAAATAGAAAATATGTTAAAAATCACGAGGAATAGGCCAAATTTGCCCCATAATAAGGGTTTTTTAGATTATTTGATTTAATAGGATTTTAACGCTTTTTTGCTTTGTTTTAGCCATTTTTTTGGTATATTAATCTTCTATTCAATTTTTAATTAATCAATATTATTATTTTTTTAGGGCATTTTTATTATGAATAAATCAGTTGTTGTTCTTTTCGCTTTTTTAACAAGTGTGTCCCTGCAGGGCATGAATTTTAAGATTGTGAGTGCGGTAGAAAGAATGGAATACCCAAGTGATGCAAAAGGCTATTCTAAAATTGAATTTAAGGCGTGGATAATAGATAACATTAAGTATGAAAAGCTCCTTAAAGATGGAAAGCCCCTGGACTCACAACATTTTTTGGTGATTGAGCGACAAATACCTGCAGGCAAACATCCTATTTTAAATCAACCACATATTAAGGGCGCTATTTTTCCGGTGAAAGGAAATAAAGCTCTTGAGAGTGAAAAACAGGTGCTCCATCCGGATTGTGTTGGGCAAGTTTTTAATACATTTTCTACCAGATACATACAACAAGAAATAAATCGCAATGCAGCGCTTGATGAACAACTTCGTGCTATGCTTGTTGAGAGAAATCATAAAAGAGATCAATTAGAAAGAATGAGATCTCAACAAAAAATGCATCAAAAATTAAAAGCACAAGAAGCCGCTAATTGCTACAATCAGCAAGCCAATTAAGTAGCTTAGAGTGAGTGTGTTGCCGTAATTATCTATTGAAAGATTGTTATTATGAATAAATTATTGCTTATTATTGTTTTGGCTTTTTGGGGGAGCGTTTCTCTTAAGGCTATGAATTTTACGATTGTGGGTAAAGTGTCAAAAGAGGTTATTGTTAGTAAAAAAGATCGCTCGTCTGAGATTAAATATAATGTTGATGTTAAAAAAGAGATCCGAGATCAAAAATATCGTATGGTGATTCAGCGATATTTCCCTGCAGGAACCCATCCTATTTGTGGTATATCAGGGTATAGTGGAGCTCTTTATCCATTAACTGCAAAAGGCGATCTAATCCTAAAAGATAAACAAGAGTTGCACTTACAGGCGGTATTAACGCTCTACAATACTCTCGCACTCTCTTATGCGGAGCAAAAGGCTCTGGCTGCTGAGCAAGACAGGATAAATGAGCAAGCTGCTCTGCGGGATATGGCCGCTCTTCGCACAGATCATGAAAAACAACAAGAAGCTGCGCAAAGAGCAACTTCTATTGATTTTCCTGTATATATTGAGCAACCACTTGATCTAGAACCGTAAGAGGTGCGGCTGCTAATGAGAGCACCACATTATGAAATGCTCGAATATCAAATTTCTCTTTAAGCGCATCTTTTGCTTTTTGACGCAATTCTAATATTTTAAGCTGCCCAATTTTATACGCGCATGCTTGACCGGGCATCACAAAATATCTCTCAACTTCGGTGATAATATTATTTAGATAATAACCAGTGTTTTTGGCCATATATTCAATCGCTTGTTCACGAGTCCAGCGTTTTTTGTGAATCCCAGTATCAACTACTAAACGCACGGCGCGTAGCAGTTCATCTTGCAAATGCCCCAGTTGCATAAATGATGATGAGTAGAAATTTTGTTCGTATGCTAATTTTTCTGTATAGAGCGCCCAGCCTTCCACATATGCGGTGAATTCGCCTAATTTGCGCATGATTGGCATATCCATTTCCAGTTGCAATGAAATTTGAAAGTGGTGGCCTGGTTCTGCTTCATGAACGGCTAACGTTTCCATGCCAAATTTTGGCATTTCAGTCATATTACGCAAATTTGCATAGAACGTTCCTGGACGCTTACCATCTAATGATGGTCCCACATAATAAGCTCCCGGTGCACCCTCTTGCTCATGATGAGGAACCGGTTCAACTTTAACCAGTGATTTTGGCTTGATATCAAAAAGAGGATACAGTTCTTTGCGGCAGCGCTCTAAAATAGCATCATATTCTGCCAGGCATTGTGCACGGCCTTCATGAGTATTGGCAAAATAAAATTGAGGATCTTTTGATAATTCTTGCATCAGTTGGCCTACAGTCTTAGAAGCATCAATAATGCCTTCACGTGCAAAAATTTCTCGCATTTGATTTTGAATTGAAGAAACTTCGCGCAATCCCAATTCATGAATTTCATCGGCGGTTAAATGGGTAGTGGTATGGCGAGCAAGGCAGTGCGCATAAAATGCATCGCCATTTGGCAATGCCCAAACGCCATGCACATTGCTTGAGCTTTCAAGAAGCTCTTGGCAATAGGCGAGCAATTTCTGATACGCAGGATACACATCTTTTTGCATAATCTCTTGAGCACGTGCGAGTACTTCTTGGGTGTTGCAATCTTTTATTACTGAGCATGATGTTTGCAAATGAGTATACAAAAAACATTCAGTTGGCTGTTCCGGGATGGTTTGTTGGATGCTTTTAATTACTTTTTCCAGTGCAAAGGTAGGGGTTACCACGCCACAGTTTTTCTGATGTTCTAGCAGCTCGAGAATTTCATTAATTTGCTGAGGAACTTTTTGCAAGCGCGTTAAATAAAGCTGGCTATCCTCAGGAGATTCCAAAAGATGGAAACGGGTAAAGATGCTGGAAAGATCAGAAAGGATTCCAAACATTTGATTCAATTTATAATCGTGGAACATGAAGGGTTCTGTGGCAACCGCATGTTCCATCATCCAGGTGATAATCGTATGTGAAATGGCTTGTTGAGGACTTAATGTAGTGGAGTCAAATTTTTTAAGTGCGCTTAAACATCTCTTTTTAATTTCCATATCTTGGGCAAAAGCAGAAGTTGTAAGATCGTTAAGATAGGCGTTATGATCTCGAATGCCAATCGATTCAAAAAGTCCTAAAAAACTGAGTGTCTGAGGATCGTTGGCCACTAAATGAATAAAAAGCTTATCAAAACATGTTTCCACTGAATCAGCAGCATCAAAATCGAGTGAAACTGATTCTTGAGGGGTATTGGCCAAGAGAGCAAGTGCTGCATCTTTATTATTCTTAGAAAGATGGATTAAGGCATGCCAATAAATGTGTGGGTGGGGCTTATGGGAAAAAAGACCTTTAGGTGGATGAGACGCTGGATTATTTTGAGATTGATAATTTTGTGAATTCATTGCTATACATGCCATAGTTAAAAAAACAGTACAATTCAATTTTTGTGTTGCCATTCCCCTGACTCCCCTTTAATAGTCTAAACAATTTTCACTATGACACAAATGGGGCCTCTGGTTCTAGGATTTGCAAGTCTTGACTTATTAAAATGGTAAATACTAGATTTTTTGTGTTGTTACCTTTATCCCCCCTTATTTTTCTTCAAGGAGTTTCCGATGAGACGTTTAGTTGTTGAATTTTTAGGCACATTCTTTTTCTTGCTCACCATTGCATTAACTGGCAATGCTGTTGCAATAGCGTGCATGCTCATGGCATGGATCTATATTGGTGGCTACATCTCTGGCGGCCACTATAATCCTGCAGTTACCTTAGCGGTTGGCTTGCGCGGCAATTGGCTTTGGTCATCTATTTTGCGCTACTGGGGCGCTCAAGTATTAGGTGGCGTTGCAGCTTTTGCAATGGCATATTATTTAAGTGGCCAATTGATTATCACTGAACCAGTAGCTCCTTTGGGTAAAGCATTCTTGGTTGAAGTGCTCTTAGCGTTTGTGCTTGCCCTGGTTGTGCTTATCGTGGGTGTCTCTGATAAGTTCAAAAATAGCACCGTTTTTGGCTTTGCTATCGGCTTTACAATTCCTGCATTGGCGGCATTAGGCAGCCCAATTTCCGGCGGCTTATTCAACCCTGCAATTGCATTGGGTTCTCATATCTTTGGTCTTGCAAAAGGTCACCCGTTTCATGGCATGAATGTATTGATGTATGTGGTTGGCGCATTACTTGGCGGCGCATTGGCAGCATATATGTATAACTATTTTAGATATGATGAAAAGCGCTAAGCTTAGTTCTTAAAAGAAATAAGGCTCGTTGCAAGACGGGCCTTATTTCATTATTGCGATATTTAATCACTTGCGTATACTAGTCTTATCCTTCAAATTCGCATGGAAATTTATTGTGCCTGTAGCTCAGCTGGATAGAGCAACGGATTTCTAATCCGTAGGTCATAGGTTCGAATCCTATCAGGCACACCATCGTTGACTATCGGCAACATTTATAATCGAATCAAAGGGCTTTTGAGCGTCCCAGAGCAGCTTATCATCTTCCAATCTCAAGTTCTGAAGTACAAGCTTAATTAGTTGCCGTTTTTCCTCAACTTCAGAACCGATAAAAAGTTCATGCGCTCGGTTAACCAGCTCCAGTATGTGTTTTGCAGTAATATAATAGTTATCTTGCGCTTCATTTAATTGATCGAGTTGGGATTTAATTTGAGCGGCTTCATCATAAAAAGAAGTGTAAAATTTGTCATATTCGCTCTCAGTAATTCTCCCCTTCAATTTATCGATGTATAAATTATCCAGCATTTTAGTAATCTGTTGTTGTTGGGAAATGAGCTTAGTATAGTGCTTATTATGAAACTCAATCTTATCTTGATGCAGTTGATTTAATGAATCTGCAATATCTTTCAGGATCTCTTGTGGCATTTGCATGCGCTTGAATACATTGGCCAATTGATTGGTGATCTCTTCTTCTCGCAGCCATTTTGCTCCATGCTTACCATTATATTGGGTGCAATGATAATAGATGTGGCCTTTATGTTTCTCGGGTGTTATGGATAATCCGCAATGTGCGCAACGGATAAGTCCGCGATAGATATAAGGCAATCCCGCATATTTAAATCTTTTTTTGTTAAATCCTGTTTTCACTTGTTGCACCTCATCAAAAAGGGTTTTGGTAATTATGGGAGGATAGCGATGGGGATACATTTTGCCTTTCCATACCATGGTTCCATAATAGAAATGATCTTTAAGCACTTTATCAAGAAATCCTTTGGACCATTTTAACCCATAATCGTTTTTTAATTTTGAGCGTAAGATCTCCATTGAATAGGCGGCGGTAGCATAGAGTTCAAAAGTTTTTTTGACTATGGCTGCTGCATATTCATCAACCACGATCGTTTTCTTGCCATCTGCACTCGAAACATTTAAATACCCATAAGATGCTCTTGCGGGCCATTCTCCTTTGCGCAGCTTGCCTTCAATAGCTCGTTTAATGTTATCGCTGATAGCATCTGAATAATAGCGAGCAAGGCCAAGGCTGATATTAAATTGGAATTTCTCAACCGCAGAGATTCGGCTATTAACTATTTGCCCATCGGATACAAAATGCAATTCTAATTCATCTTTAAGTGCTTTTTCATAAAGGAATGAAACGCGCTTATCAAATACATTTCTGGTAAGCCGATCAACTTTATCGCAGCAGATAGCTAATTTATCTTTTTGTTCGATTATAAAATCAAGAATGCGATCAAATTCATCGCGGTTATCGGAATAAGCACTTTCACCAAAACTGCATGTTTTAATAACGGAGAATCCTTTGCTTTGGCAATAACGCTCAAGCCGTGCAACTTGTGCAGGCAATGAATTGCCCGCTTCTTTTTGTTCTTCAGTGCTTACTCGTGCGATGAGAATTGCTTTCATGAATACGTCTACTCGCTAAAGGTGTTGAGAAATTCTGAACCGTTAGCAGTTTAATAGCAAGGGCCATATTTTCAAAGCTAGATTTCTAAGTAAAAAAGGGCACTTATTTTTTACAAGTGCCCCGAATTGTTAAAAATTTACTTTTTAATTTGATTAATACTTATTGCGCTTGAATTTCTTCTTCAGCAGAAAATCCTTGACTTGGTTTGATGACTAAGCTGTTGAGTTTTTGGATTAATGAACGAATGTATGGTTTTTCGAATTGTTGTTGATGTAGCTCTTTGCTCTTCCAGTTTTCGTATAAAAAAAATACGGCAGGATTGTTACTGTCCTGATGCAGCCGGTATTCAAGGCAAGCATCTTCGGGGTGACTTGGCGCGAGAGATTCTGCAAGCACTTGCTTCAATTCAGCTTCTTTTCCTGGTTGTGCTGTGACTATAGCCATAACGGTATAATTTTGGGTCATTTGATTTTCCCTTTGAGTATCGTGTTTTTAGTATTTTAATTCCATTTCAGCGTATATAAACTGGCCATCATAATCAATACTTTTTTGTTCAAATCAAATAGCAATTTGGACTAGGAAAAAGCAATTAAAATAGGTTTTTCGAACCAATCAACGGGATCCCGAAAAAAGACCTAGCTCTTTTTGAGCTTTAAAGGCCTAAATACCCTGAGATGCCTTTTAATAACCCATAAAGGGCTCTGGGCATCCGGAAGCTTTATTTGATTGGCCTCAGCCATAATTCGCTGCCAAGATCTTTGGCTCTTCTTGCTAAACATCCCCCTCAATTCTCGAGCATCCATAACTGCTAAAGCTTTTGATAAGCCATAGATCTGCAATATTCGCTGAGCTGATAATTCTAGATTATTAAGGATCAAAGCCGTGAGCAAAGCTTTATCATCGCTTGCTTTAAAATCCATCAAGGGTGGCCTTCTCTTTTCTAATTCATCAAGATAATGGATTAAGATCTTCTTAGAGATAGCGGGTTAAAAAGGCTTTTAAGCGTGAGATTTGATTTAATGCCCAGCTTTGCAAAAAGCTGCTTCATCTTTTGCCGCTTATTTAAGCGAACTTCCATCCGGAATATCTCAAGCTTTTTTCTTTTTTGCAGCTCTGGAAATAGTTTCAGTTGAATTGCATTATCTTTTTCTATTGATCGCTTTTCAGAGTGCTTAGCCTTTTCAAGATCCTTAATCTTATCGTAAAAGACTACTTCATAAGAGTTGCAGTGCCATTTATAGCTATGGCCTTCATTGCGATAATCCGTTTGATTAGTATCCAAGCTGAGCTTTATATTTGATTCTTTTATCTTTTGAATATAGTGATAGGGGGTTGAGCCATCCGTGAGGGGAATATTTTTCGAATAATGGATTGCGCTCACTGGCGCGGCTGCAAGAAAAGAGGGATCAACAATAACCCCCATTTGATCTAAAGTTGATGATAGTTTAGATAAGAGAGGCTGCAGATCCTTCCCTTTAAGTTCTTCAAAATTATTGCCATAAAAAAGCTTAGGCAGAGACAATTCGATTTTGAGTGCTGCTTCTTTTGGATTGCGTGAATTGCTTCGGAGGGTCAGCCTGGGCTTATAAACTCCTGCAATCATCTCTTTCTTAGTTGGATTCTGCTTGGATTGAATTCCGTGAACGGCACTTGATCTTCTGTTGGTAATCCATTGTGTGGATGGCACAAATTTATCTGGATCAGTAATTTGGAATGAATCCTGGGGAAGTAATAATACTACTGTATCGATCATATGCTTTACCAATGCTGCAGATTTTAAAAAGCTCCCATAAAGATAAAGCAGTTATTGGTAAAAGGAAAGCCTGTCCTGAGCTTAGTCGAAGGGGCCCGCATGGTTTACGAGCCTTCTTAGCTTTCTTTGTTCGGGTTTTAGATGTTTCTGCATGAGTATCAGCATTTATGCACTTATCAATTTGAACAAGCAACGCCACAAAAGCAGAAAACTTCTTACGATCATCACAATTAAATGTGGGTATGTTAATTACTCTATTCTTCTTTACTATCATATGCTTCTCGATTCTATGCGAGTATGATCATGCTGATTTGTTATCAGCAAAGACAAATAAATTACGATTAGTGGATTGAGCTATCTGTTGATTAACAGAGATCTGTCTCGGGCAGTAGCCCATATTGTGAAGTGATCAGATATTGTAATCTGATAAATTTGAAGTGGTTCAAGCTGTTATCCTTTGATGCAATAATGCTTCTATTACAATTGCGGTGAGTATAGGCAGGATTTCTAATGATGGCAAGAAATTTTTAAGTTCTCAAACTTGTTCATTATTTGAGCGGTGGATTTCAGATTTGTATTAAAAGTGAATGATTAATTGCGTTTTCTTGTTTTGTGCTTATCAATATCATAATCTATAAATAACTATAACTTAAGGAAAATTATCATGGTAAAAAAGCAAAAACCATTTGTACTGGAAATTAATCCGGAAATCGCAGATACGCTTGGTATTTCAAAAAAATCAGATGTAGAAATGATTTTAATGGACGATGTACTGGTTATTAAATCAAAGAAAAAAAAAGCTTCGATAGTTAAAAAAGTGCAAGATAAACAAAATACTATTACAAAAAAACTTATGAAAGAGTATGGACCAGTATTAAAGAAGCTGGCTAAGACATGAAGCCAGAATTTTTTCATTCAAAAAGTGTTGAAGAAGTTATAAGAATTCATGACAGCCTTATTAAAGAATTTGGTGGAAGAGAGGGTATATTAAATAGAGGATTGCTGGAATCTGCCGTTAATCATCCTTTGAATATCTGGTTATATGGCAACAGAAATGATCGTAAAATTTATAATTTCGCAGCAGCTTACTTCTACCATATAATTAAAAATCATCCCTTTATTGATGGTAATAAAAGAACCGGATTGCTTACCGCAGTAGAATTTATTTACAACAATGGATACGAATTAAAGAAACAGTATCGTGACATGGATAGTCTTTATCAACTTGCAATAGATACTGCTTCATCAAAATTAACCATCAAAGATATTGCTAATTTCTTTAAAAAAGCAATAAAAAAAATTAATTGATAAAATATTATTTATTGAATTTTCAATTCTAGCCCAAAAGATGAAAATACCGTTTGAATGTGGCTTAAGCTTATGTTAATCTCTATTTCAAGGTTCCTGAACATGTCAAGCAGGCCACATTTGCAAAGACCTTCCATAGAAGACGTTTTGCTTTTTCACTCTTATCGCATTTGTTATGCAACAGTAAAATTATCCCAAGACGAATGGGTTGGGCTCAATAGCTTTTAAATGGGTTTATAATTTTCAAATCATTGACTATTTGGTTTGAATGCATATCTTCGCTAAAAACTATATTGCAATTATTTTCAATGGCTGAAGCTAAGATTAAGCTATCAGGAAATGAGTATTTATGTTTTGAAGCGAGTTGTATTGCTTTTTGTAATGTATTGAATGTTATGAGAGAGAAGTTAAAATCGTTATGAAACTCTTCTAGACTACGTTGGATATCAGTATAATCAATTTTAAATTTTCGTTGTACCACATAGGTAAACTCAAATAATACCTGCGAACTAATAAATATATTTTCATATTCATTGATTATTCCATTCGCAACCCGTTGTTTTGTAATTTCATCTTTTGAATAAAGATAGATTAAAATATTTGAATCTAAAAATATCCTATTCGTCATATATTTCTTGTCTGTTGAATTTAAAACCTTTGGTTTTTAGCTTTAAGGCTTTAAATTCTTTTTTAAGTTTCTTTTTAGGTTCGTTTTTTTTAGAAATAAGAATAATGACCCGAATTTCGCCTGAAACATCATTTTTATATTCTTCTGGAATCTCGATCATTTTCCCACGTTTAGTATGGGTTACAAATTCTATAGCTTCCATAGTAACCTTTATTAGTATCTTTGCTGACTATTTATAAATACATCTTACTGAGCATAATTTTTTTTAGCAATGCTCGGGTTTCAACATGGCATAAGCTCTCTTTAACTAATTATTTAACTGAATCTTCAAAGATAAAAACACCGTTTGAATGTGGCTTAAAGACATGCTAAACTCAATTTCATAGTTCCCAAACATGTCCCAGCCTATTATTTTTAGATAAAGAGGTAATTTTTATGAAAGTATGGAAATTAGGTATCGGCTTAGGCGTTTTAGCTTTAGTTATTTCTGCCTTTTTTCTATTTCATAAAGGGACTCAATTAAGTCTCTGCTCTCAGAATGCTCATTTCAAAATCTATTGTGCTCAAGAAGATCAGAATGTTTCTGAACAGCTATTAGATCAATTGGAAGAAATGTTTGAAAAACTTTCCAAAGATTTTAATCATACCTATTCAAGTGTTATTACTGTTGAAATTTATCCTGATATTCACTCATTTCACAAAGCAATAGGTAAGCCATCGGCCCCTGATTGGATCTCTTCTCGGGCAGATAACAATAGTATAAAAGGTGTATCTCCTTCAAATCCAGGCTCTTATCATTCATACGATAGCATGATTAGATCTTATAAAGTAGGCTTAGCTCATTTATTTTTGATGGATAATAAAGAATCTTATAAAGATGCTCCGTATTGGTTGCGGCAAGGCGCCTCCTTATATAAGGGCGGCATGAATTATAAAGATATTAAGGGCGAGATTCCAACAATTGCACAACTGGATTCAATTGTTGATTGTGTAATAGATTTTAGCAAGATTAATGGTTTTCACGTTTCATATTTCATGGTTAAGTTTATTGATCAACAATGGGGTTGGGAATCTGTTCTAAAACTTTTAGAGAATTATTCGCAATTTGAAGAGATTATTGGTCTTAGCAAAGAAGAGTTTAGAGATAAATTTATAAAATCGCTTCAATAAGACCGAAATTTTTCTTTTAAACTATTGCGTTGAACCGCATTATAAAGCTTTTTGGTAGCCGTTTCTTTTTACAACTTGTTCCACTTTTTCTTGCCATTGAGCGAGCTGCATGCTTTGAGTCTTAACAGCGAGAGCCAGAAGGTTGAAAAAGAAGATGCAATTTTTTAAGTTCATAATTTTCTCTTTTTATTACATTCCAAATTTTGCATAAAATTTATTCATAAATAAAAGCGTAGGATCATATTGCCGCTTGAGTGCAAAGAACGCATCAATATTTGGATACGATTTTTCCAATTGCTCGCGCGTGTAATAGAGCTGATATGGCAAGAAGAAGGTGCCATCAAATTTGAGTGTGAGATCAATTAAGTCTTTGGTGAGTTGCTCCATTGCTCGCAGCGATTCTCTATCAACTCGTTGATTTAAATAGAGCACAATCGCAAACATATCTTCTGGTGCATAATTGAGCATATTAGATTCTTTATTAATAATGCGCACTGAGGCATTAAGCACCGGAATTTTGCTGTTTTGCAAGAGTGTGCGCATCTGTTCAATGTAGGGGATAAAGTTTTTACGCGGTATAAAGTATTCATGCAAGATATCAGTTTCATTTACTAAAACATTCTCAAGGTATTCCACTGAATCATGCATAATCTCATTGCGCGAAACAATATTTTTTGTGCGTAATCTATCAAAGGTGGGATCGATATATTTTTCAGCAATCCATTTAAAGACTTGTGCATACTGGCGGCGTTTGGAAAGATTAATTAAAAATCTTCGTAAATTAACCATGCTGATTTTACCCAGTGGCTCGAATGCACCTTCATGATCTATTTTTTTATAGCCGTAAATAATCATATCTTTAAAGAATGATAGTGGTGAAGTTGAAAGATGTGCATAAAAGAGGCCATATCTATTTTCTTGAGTGAGCTTTTCAAAGAATGCAGGAAATTCTTTATAGTTTATTACTGCAGCATCCCGCTGATACATCACGTTATCCGTTACTTCTAGCGTTACTTCCAGCACAATGCCAAATAATCCATATCCGCCAATTACGGCATTAAAAAGATCGGCGTTTTGTTGTGGTGTTGCGGTGCGAATATTGCCATCAGCCATCATGATGGTAAATGATTTTACGGTTGAAATCATACTGCCAATGGTGTGATCCATGCCATGAGCATTCACGGCAAGTGAGCCGCCGACGGTGAAAATATCGGTTGATTGCATCGCTTTTACGGCTAAATTTTTGGGATGTAAATACAATTGAATTTCGTGCCATGTGGCGCCGCTTTGCACCGTGAGCAGTTTATTTTTTTCATCCAGGCACAGAATGCGATTAAAATGAACCATATCAAGAACAATGGCATCGTTATAAAATGCTTGCCCGCCCATACTATGGCGCCTGCCAGCGATTGCAATATGCAGATTTTTCTCGCGCGCTAACTTGAGTGCTTTATAAATATCATCAGTAGTTTTTACTTTTATAACATCGTAAACACGCGTTTCATTTAAGCAGCTGGCATCATTGATGGTTTTAAATTGATGTTGCGGATAGTTTGGATCTTCTAATGCAATGGGCGCTTGATCGGCAAGCGTGATGGGGCATGCATCTAAAGACATTGGCTCGGCTCAAAAGTAAAAGTAGGTAGCAATTGCATAAATTCCAAATGCGATGCCCAGGAATAT
>CAYMRF010000032.1:0-16394 GCA_964392765.1 uncultured Pseudomonadota bacterium | reverse complement strand
TCCCATTAAAGCTTCAAATCAAAAACTTTCTCAGTTACGGCTCTGAAATTCAAATCATTGAGTTTGGCCATTATCCATTAATTTGCCTTTCAGGTAAAAATGGCCATGGTAAATCTGCCATGCTCGATGCAATCACCTGGGCACTCTGGGGTCAAGCCAGAAAGCTTGCAGGAATTGCCAAAGCTGATCAGGGATTGTTACGATTGGGACAAACTCAGATGATGGTTTGCCTCGATTTTGAGTGCGCCGGCCAGCAATATCGCATTAAGCGCGAGTATATGCAAACCTATGGCAAGCCCGTTGCAGTAGTTGAATTTGGCATGTATGATTCTGCACAAGACCGCTTTATACCGCTTACGGATAAAACTATTCGTGATACGCAACACAAAATCGATCAGACGTTACATTTAACCTATGATGGATTTATCAATTCTGCCTTCTTGCGCCAAGGCCATGCAAATGAATTTTCAAAGAAATCTGCCAAAGAACGCAAAGAAGTTTTGGGATCAATTTTAGGACTTGATCAATATGAAAATATTCGCCGATTAGCAGCGGAGCGCATTAAACAAACGAGCACGTATAAAACACATCTAGTAACACTCAACACAAAGCTTGAGCAAGATTTGGCACAACAACCAATAATTGATGAAGCATTGGATGTCGCAAATAAGCAACTAACAAATCTGACAATACAAGAACAAAACGCCACTCTCGAACAAAAAAAACTCACGCAAGATGCCACCACTCTTGCACACAAGAAACAAGAATTAGCACTCCATATCTTTGCGCAACAACAGTTAATCAATGAGCAAAATAGCCTACAACAACAATTGCGCGAACAAGTGCAGCATTGGCGCTTGATTCATAAGCAGCGCTTGGCAAATACCAATTATGCATCACTGGATACTGAAAAAAAACGACTGGTAGACGCTATAAAAGTGCATCAACAGATTCTGCAAGATCAGTTAACACTCAAGCAAGAGTTATTGCAGCAAAAAGAGATCTGCGCAAAATTTACGCATGAATTTCATGAAAAAAAATCACGCGAAATTAATGAGAAAAAAATTGCCATTGAACGCTTGCGCATTGAAAAAGATCACAATGAAAAGCTCCTCAAAGAGAGTTCGGCTTCTCAAAAGAATGTACAGGCATTACTAGCAAAAACTATGGATGAAATTGCTCTTTTGAGCAAAAAAATTCCAGAAGTTGCACAAGACTTTCAGCAGATTGAAAAGCAGTTTGAAAAACGAAAAGAATGCTATCAACGGTGGGTGGCTCTTGCAAACATGCTCAATGCAGAACTTGCTGCCATTAATCAGAAAAACAAGCTTGTGCATGATGAAGAATCGCCCAGCTGCCCGCTATGCGAACAGAATCTATCCGCTTCACGTAAACGATTCTTGAAGAATAAATTTGAAAGCGATATCACATTTTTAAAGCAGCGATTTTCACGCTTAAGCACTCTTATAAAGAAACTTAAAACACTGTTATTTGATCAGCATGCGCAATTAGAGCAGATAAAAAAACAGTTAAGTGAACAGCAAATCATCACTCTTAAGATTGAAGAGCTGGGCAAAAATCTTGCACAACAACAAAATCAATCTGCTGATCTAGCAGGAAATAGTAATAAGTATCAAGAATTGCTGAACATCGTGCAGAGCACGATTCAAAATGAACAACTATCGTTGCAGCAACTTGAGCAAAAAAGTCACGATGAATTAACCGCTCACGCTGATTATCAAATAATTATTACACGCATTGGCAGCATTGAACAAAAGATTACGGCTCATGCATATAATCATGTAGCGCATGAAAAATCGATGCAGGATTTAGCTCTTATTGAAAAAAAATTAGAAGCGCATCAAAAATTGCAGGAGCAGATTGTCTTGCAAAATCAGCGCGCTGAGCAAGTTTCAAATATCTGCATGCATCTTAAAAAGATAAAATTGCAGCTTTCTGATTTATCACAAAAAGTATTAATTAAAGCGCAGCTTGATCGTGAAGAACAAGAGCTGCACGATCGCAAACAGACAGTTGCACAATCTGTTGCTACGCTCTGCCAAGAACGCGAAACGCTGTTGCAACAAAAAGGCAGCTTAGAAAATCAAAAACAAAAATTGGAATCGGTAAAAAAAGAGTTTTTATCGCAGCAGCAAGAACTTTCAACCTGTACAGCAGCCATTGATGACTATCAAGCGATTGCGCAAGCAACCGGTAAAGACGGCATTCAAGCATTATTGATTGAAGATGCAATTCCAGAAATTGAGCAGGAAGCGAATGAACTTTTGGCGCGCCTGACTGACAATCAAACCCAGCTATTTATAGAATCGCTGCGCGATCTTAAAAAAGGTGGCACGAAAGAAACATTGGATATCAAAATTTCGGATGCGGTGGGCATTCGGCCATATGAATTATTTTCGGGCGGAGAGGCATTTCGAATCGATTTTGCCTTACGCATAGCCATTTCAAAATTACTTGCACGCAGAGCTGGCACTTCATTGCAAACGCTTATTATTGATGAAGGCTTTGGAAGCCAAGATGAGGATGGGCTTTCTCATATTATGGATGCGCTGTATAAAATTCAGGATGATTTTGCAAAGATTATTATTGTTTCTCATTTGCCGAGTATGAAAAATCAGTTCCCGGTTCATTTTGTAATTGAAAAAGGCCCGAATGGGAGTATCGTTCAAGTAATGGAACAGGGTTAAAAATTATAAGGAAGTTCAATATGTTCAAACAAATTCTGGCATTAATGATAATTAATACTATATCAGCCTACGCCTGCCAAGAACCAATAAATATCTATGAACAAGAAGAAACTACTCTCTACTTTAAAAGGCCTTCTGCAACACTTATTCCTGGCATTGAAGCTCTTATACAAAAAGCATCATTTGAAAAAGATAATAACTTTACTGTAGGCGAATTTGCTCTTGTGAAAAAAGACTTTTTGGCAGCTTACAATCTAAAAACTTCCGCCGGCGCAAAATTGGTTCAAATTATGAATAAAAAAGGAAATGAGTATACCTTTAACTTGGTTACCAGAAAAAATCAGAATGGTCCCGTTTCGTGGATCGAAATTTCTGTTACCGATAATGATATTTTAGGAAAAATTCCTCAAGAAATTATCCCTGAAGAATTAAAGCAATAATTACTCATGCATTTAAAATTATAAATAACTAACACAAAGGCTGCTCGTAAATGAAACTCAAGTTACTTTTTGGTATAGCGCTCATTTCACATGTTTCAACTCAACACGCTATCTCTGCTGAATTGCGCAAAACAATCGTGCAAACGGGTAAAGCAGCTGAATTAGTGGCCGCGTTTATCGCAACCCATTTAGTAACCTCCTGGATCCATGAAAGTTCTCACTTAGTTACTGCAAAAATTGCATTAGTAGCTGGTGCAGAACCTCTTAATGAAAATTATCGGCTTGAATTTGAGGATATGAATAATGCTTTAATAAGATCTGCAACCTATCCGACTTTTAAAAATAATTTAGTAAACATTGTAGTCGCAGGAATCGGGCCAGTAGCAGGAGTTGCTAGTGCCCATGGCATTCTTAAAGCAAATAACATATTAAATGAATATTTAAAAAGAGGTAATTTTAAAGAAGCATATCTTGCGGGCATGAAAAAGAGTCTTCTTAATAAAGAACAAAATCGAGGGGTTCAAGCGGCGGCTGTATCCCATATCGTGGCTGAAGGCTACTATCTAATACCTCATTTTTCGGATAATCATTCTGAAAATTAGCTCATAAAGAAGGGCGCCGCAGTTACGCAAGCGCCCCGAGTTGTAGATCTCTGATTAGTTAACGGTTGAAAGATTATAATTCGGTGTATAAATTGGAACTCCTGCAAAGGTTGGACCATTATTGAACGTATACGTTTGAGAAGAAAGTGTTGTACGCACCGTTGCCAAAGGCCCAGAAGCATAAAATACATTATAATTTAAGTTGGGCCCTACTCCCGGACCGGCGGTTGGTGAGATGCCATTCATATAGGCAGTGTTAGCTTCAAAATAAGAAGTACTTAATCCTGGAGCAGCCGGAGTTCCAGTAGGACCAACATCAGTAAACCCTTCACCGATATTCGCAACAGTAATAGTAATAGTAGCACCAGTTCCTGTTCCACCGGTTGTTGGGAATGTCCCTGCAGTATAACCAGAACCACTATTCAAGAGTGTAACACCCGTTATAACACCTGCCGCCACGCTAGAAACAGTAACTCTACCAGTTGTATTTGTTCCACTTACAATATTCAAAATATTGCCCACTGCATAGCCGGTTCCTCCGACGCCCACTGCTACTGTCTGAATCACACCCGGTAAAATATTATTATCAGAACGACTATTTCGAACCGTACATCGACTCGCGTTATTGAGGAAAAATCCATAGATATTATCAATCGCATCACAGTCAACCAAAGAAGTGCGAACGTCTCGTGAGATATAAAATCCGGACGTATAGCGGATGGTTCCTGAAGGTGACTGCGGTAGTCCCTTATTATGTAACGCCTTACATCCTTGGAATACCGTAGGAACACTATTAAACTGTTCAGGTGTTATCACGGTTGCATCAAGAACGAGGAATCCAAATGCAGGGCCTTGAACAATTCCCGGTGTGGTTAATGTTGGAGTAAAGGTTTGATTACATGAAGAAATACAATTTTCTAAGACAGTCGCTTTTTGTGCATCTAAACCAATACCCGCTGAAGCAGTTTGCAAATTCCATCCACCAGCAGCTCCTCCGTTTAACGCAAAACACCGAGAAGCGATACAGTTTCTATAGGTAATATTTTGAACGGTGGCATCAGGTAAAGGAGGGAATTGAGCAGCATTGGCACCTAATAAAAAGCCCGATACATTTGTTGCAAGAAGATTATTAGGACCTCTTGTGACTAAATCTTGAGAAACACAGCCTTCCAAAACCACATCTTTTGCAAAGAATATAGCAAAACCTAGTACGCTATCAGGAGCTGGCGGTAAAACTGGAGCAGGTAATCTCTGATCTCCGATAGACTTATGATTATTTGATGTACAATTAATAAATCTCACATTTCTAGAAGATTTAAACGTTATATCATCGGCAACAGTTGCTTGAGTTCCGCTCATATGAAAACCATTAATAGATCCAATTGCAGTACAATCATCAAAATGGCAGTCATTAAAGGTGTTATCTTCAATACCGCTCGATAAAAAGCCGCAAACGGGAACATCTACATCTGCACTGACATTAACGAAAGTACAGGTAGTGCCATTAAACTGACAGTTATTCCAGACGACATTCTTTGAATGGGTTGTTGTACAACCGGCTATTGGAAATGCACTATCTACTATCGTAGTAAAATCACCACGGTACGTCGTATCGTTGAATGTACTATTACTGATAACCGCATTATAAAGACTGGGATCAACATTAGCAGTCTGCGGTATAAAAGGATGTTGACCATTTGCGGTAAATGTAGCCCCAAAAGGATTTAGTAAAACATCATCAGACCACGTCTCATTAAAATGGCAATTGTTAATGGTCACATTAAATGCATTCGGGCATCGTAAACCAATCTGGAAATTATTTAAACAAGAAACATTTTCTAAAATTATTTCATTATTACGATTCTGAGTATTGAACTCAGTATCAGGAAGATCCGCAAACCAAACTGGTCCCGCTCCACCTCGTCCCGTTTCTCCGATAGCTAAACCGGCGACGCTAAATGATGGTCCAAATCCTGGGGTGGTTGGAGCATTATGTGGGAAATACGGAAAGCCATAAACAACCGGGCGCAAAGCTTGGGATGCCAGTTCAGCACAATTTTTAATAGTAATATTAGAAAGACGGATGTCATAACAATGCCCGAAAACACGAATGCCCATCATACTAAAGCCATCGATAATTGCGGGATCGCCACCTTTAATATAAATAGATTGAAGACCAATTGAATTGATATCAGGATCGTTTGGTATAACATCCGGTATTACAATACCGACGCAATAGGGAATTTGAGTTGATGTGCCTGCACCTGCTTGCGATAATCTATGATCGCCGAGCAAGACAACTACATTTGAAGATCGAATGGTAATCGCTGCCTGCACGGTGGTTGGAGCAAGATAATCATACGGAGGTGTTGGTGTTGCGGGAGCAATTGGACTCAAGGTTGGATTAAATACCACATCTTCTTTGAGGCAATAAATACCCGGTTGGGTAATCACGTAGCCACCCGGCTTATTTATATCGGCACTTCCAAATGAGATGGCATTATTGCATTGCAAGCGCGCATCGATCGAGCATACTTTCTGCAAAATGCATTTCTCTGTTTTGCCACGCGTCTCTGCTTCTTCTGCACACACCGTTACCGCAAACATGCTCACCAGCATGAGCATGCATAATCTCGTTATAGACTTCATAATCTACAACTCCTTTTTTTAAAAAAGTTAGAAAACTTTACAGTCTGACGATAGAAAAAAAAAAAAAACGATTCAACGGTTTCTAAAATAATTAAAGAAAACGACGAGCTAAAAAGAGATTTTGAATTTGCGAATGATGATCTGAAATAAATGTGAAGAGAAGTTTTAGAAAATAAAAAACCCACCACTTATTTAAAAGTGATGGGTTTAATTTTTTGGAGCACTAATCGATTGCTACAACTTCTTTAACTTCAGGTAATTCGGCCCTTAAAGCCTCCTCAACTCCAAGCTTAAGCGTAAGCATTGATATTGGGCACTGAACGCACGCTCCATGCAACTTAACATATACGATGTTTTCTTCGTATTTTATGAACTCAATATTGCCTTCATGATTCATGATAGCCGGCCTGAGCTCTTCTAAAATACGCTGAATCGTCGCGATGTCTTGTTCGGGCTTAGACCCACTCAAGGCGTGCTACTTCAGCCGTATCGCTCATACGTTTACCCATAGGGATCACACGAGTGTAACCACCAGGACGTGAAACATATTTAGGAGCGATTTCTGTGAATAACTTCACCAAAGCTTCGTCTTTATAAGGCAAGATTGCTTTTGCGCGACGACGAGCATTGAAGTTATTACCTTCGCGTGCAAGTGTTACGAGCTTTTCAGCAAATCGTTGCACTTCTTTTACCGTTACTTTGGTTGAAGTAAGAGAACCATAGGTAATCAAATGGATTACTTGATTACGCATTAATGATTTCTTATGTGCCGGCTTAAGATTTAATTTTTTTCTACCGTTTTGATGTCTCATGACTGCAAAACCTTTGATTAATAGGTTATTCTTCTGGCTGTTGTTCTTTAATCACTTTTTTGAGTTGTGATTCTTTAATATTCATTCCGAATGAAAGACCAAACGCCTTCATGCTTTCTTTAACTTCGCTCAAAGATTTACGGCCAAAGTTTTTAATTTTGAGCGCTTCATCTTCGCTAAGATTAACGAGATCAAGAATACGTTTAATGCCCGCATTGATTAAGCAATTGTGAGCGCGCACAGAAAGTTCAAGCTCTTCAATCGGCTTCAAGAGTAAGTCAGGAGAAAGGCCTTTAACGCCAAGCTGCTCCAACTCAACTGGTTCACCAGCAACCTCTTCTTCAGGGGACGCAGAAATTTGATTAAATGGAATTTCCGCACTCGCCAAGAAATGTTCTAATTGAGTTCTCAATACTGAAACGGCATAATGCAATACATCAAGTGGATTTTCAGAGCCATCAGTATGAATACGGAAAGTCAACTTATCGTAGTCGATATCTTTACCAACACGAGTTTTTTCCACATCAAACATAATCTTGCGAATCGGCGAGAACATTGCATCGATATAGATGCGACCATCTTCTTGCAATGCTTTGTCTGCTGGCCATTGCGCTGGTTTATACCCACGACCTGGCTCAACAAAGAATTCGATATCAAGTTCACCATGTTCAGACACATGTGCCAAAACGTGATCTTTATTGATCACTTCAAGGTGATCATCAGTTTTGATATCTGCAACCTTCGCAACGGCTTGACCTTTAACATTCAAGCGCATTGTTCCTGGTCTGCCATCTTTGTTACGCACAACAATATTCTTAATGTTAAGAATTAATTGCATTGCATCTTCTTCTACACCCGGTAGAGAAGCAAATTCGTTATTAACCCCTTTAACTACTATTGATGTTACAGCAGAACCTTCAACACCAGCATAAAGGATACGGCGTAACGCGTTACCAAGCGTTATACCAAAACCTGGTTCTAATGGTTGAGCAACTAATTCACCATAGGTAGCAGTTAATTCTTTTTTATTCCAGGTTAATTTAGGAATAGTTAATGGTCTATATTCTTTCTTTTCCATCTAACCTCCGCGGCCACTAAATAAGTACATTCCGATATCACACACACAAAAACTAATTATTTTGAATACAACTCAACAATCAAGTGCTCTTCGATTGGCGCTTGAATGTCGGAACGTACTGGTTTGCGTAATACGCGGCCTTTACGATCATTCTTATTCAATTCGAGCCATTCTGGAACTTTGATGCCAATATTTAGTCTCTTATCTACTACTTGCTCCAAGAATACTTTCTTTTCCATCACTTTTGGATCAAGTGAAATTTCATCATTCACTGACACTAAGCATGATGGGGAATACACTTTGCGACCATTGATCATCGCGTGACCATGAGTAACCATTTGGCGCGCTTGTGTTCTGGTGGTTGCCAGCTTTAAACGATACAAGGTATTATCCAAGCGGCGTTCTAGCAAGCTTAATAAATTTTCCCCTGGCACCCCTTCACGACTATTAATCGCAATGCCAAAGAAGCGTCTAAATTGCTTTTCACGCAATCCGTACATTTCTTTTACTTTTTGTTTTTCAGAAAGTTGCTTGCCATATTCAGATTGCTTACGCGCAGGTCTTTTGGCAGAAGTTTCTCTTTCTTTTTGATCCATATTACGAGTAGGTCTTTTTTCCATGATAACCTTATGAAATTAATAGCAATTACACGCGACGTTTTTTAGGAGCACGACATCCGTTATGAGGTAACGGAGTTACATCTCTCAAGACTGATACATTCAATCCTGAAGCTTGCAATGAACGCACTACTGAATCACGGCCAGATCCAGGTCCTTGCATATTTACTTCAACATTGCGGATTCCCATAGTTGCCATTTCTTTTCCAAGAATTGAACCAACTTGTCCTGCTGCAAATGGAGTACCTTTACGAGCACCTTTAAAGCCCAATCTGCCGGAGCTGTTTCTTAAAAGAACATCGCCGTCTAATGTAGTGATAGAAACGAGCGTGTTGTTAAAAGTAGATTTGATATGGCAAACAGCCGAATCTACTTGTCTTTTAACTTTTTTTGTCTTTTTTTTGTATGCCATTAGCGCAATACCTCTAAAGCTTTAACTATTATTTCTTAGTTACTTTTTTCTTCAATGCAATAGCAGAACCCGCTTTACGTGGACCTTTTCTGGTACGTGCGTTAGTTTTGGTTCTCTGACCACGAACTGGCAAACCTTTTTTATGACGTAAGCCGCGATAGCTTCCGATTTCTTGCAAGCGTTTAATGTTCAAGGTAATTTCTTTACGCAATTCACCCTCAACCACGTAGTTGACTTGCACTTCTTTGGAGATAGATGCAACTTCAGAGTCGCTGAGATCTTTTACGCGCTTATTGAAATCAATTTTTAATTTATTGAGTATGTCTTGAGATGTTTTAAGACCTATTCCAAACAAGTAGGTTAATGCGTACTCAATTCGTTTATTCGTTGGTAAATTAACACCTTCGATTCTAGCCATGTAAATCCTTAACTTTCAAACCTTAACCTTGACGTTGTTTATGACGTGCATTTCTTTTACAAATAACGCGTACAACGCCCTTGCGTTTAATAATACGGCAATTATTGCAAACTTTCTTTACTGAAGTTCTTACCTTCATCGTAATCCTCTAGGATAATAACTCGCTGTAATTAACTCTTATATCTCAAAACAATTCTTCCACGCTTTAGATCATAGGGCGATAATTCAAGCGCCACTCGATCACCAGGCAAAATTTTTATATAGTGCATGCGCATCTTTCCAGAAACATGCCCTAACACTTCATGTCCGCCCTCTATTTCTACGCGAAACATAGCATTCGGAAGCGTCTCTTTCACAACGCCATCTACTTTTATTACTTCTTCTTTTTGTTTGTGATCATTTTTATGTGTCATATGCTTAACCTTTTCCATTACTTCTCGTTAAAATTTTAGGCTCACCTTGAGTAATTGCTATGGTATCTTCCACGTGTGCCGCCAAGCTTTTATCCTTGGTTTTCACGGTCCAGCCATCCTGAGTAACATATACGTGATATTTACCCATCGTAATCATTGGCTCTATCGCAAATGTCATTCCCGGTTGCAATAGCAAACCGCTTCCTGCTTTGCCATAATTAAGAATTTCAGGATCTTCATGCATCTGCTTGCCAATTCCATGGCCTGCAAAATCTCGAACCACCCCAAAACCATGACTTTCAACTTCTTGCTGAATTGCAAAAGAGATATCGCCAAGACGGTTGCCCGCTCTTGCTTTTTCAATACCTTTTTTCAAAGCAGCATCCGCTACCTGAACCAATTTTAACGCTTGTTCTGACGGTTTACCTATGAAAAAAGCACGCGCCATGTCAGCACAATATCCATCAAATGAAGCGCAAATATCAACTTTAACCAGATCACCGTCACGCAAGATTTTATCTGCTCGAGGAACTCCGTGCACCACTTCATCATTCACCGAAATACAACTTGAATGCGCATAGCCATGATAGCCAACTGTTTTTGAAGTCATCTTTTTTTCCTTCAAAAGCTCAACAATCATACTATCAATCGCAAGAGTCGAAATTCCTTCTTTAATGAAAGGAACGAGTGCGTCGAAAATTTCTTGCAGTAAAATTCCTGCTTTTTCCATCTTTGCAATGGAAATTTTATTCTTGATGATAATCATACACCGTCTGATTCCACTAATTTTTTAAATTCATCAAAAACATCTTCTAGATGCATCTCTGCTTTAAATTCTTTAACAGCAAACGGTGTTTGTTTATAAAAACTTAAAAGATCTTGCTCGTGCTTATGATACGTTTGAAGACGATCTTTTACCGCCGATACTGCATCATCATTTCTACGTCCGAGATCCGATGAACAGACATCACACTTCATATGCTTAGCGGGCATACGAGAGCCGGGGTTAAGAGAGTAAACTTCTTGGCAGTCTTTATTAAGACATACCAAACGACCACAAATTCGAGCTATTACCGATTCATCCGCGATGGAAAAACGCACTACTTGTACATTCACATACCCAAGATGAGGCTTTAAAAACTCATGCAAGGTTTGAGCTTGTACGATGGTACGGGGAAAACCATCCAAAATAATGTTATCTTCCTGCTTGATTATTGTTTCAAACCAATCATGAACCATAGCATTAATAAGGCTATCCGAAACAAGTTTACCAGATTTCAAAGCAAAATCTATCTGTTTGCCAATTTCTGTTTGTTCAGCGATATGCTTTCGGCATAAATTACCAGTTGACAATTGGACCCAGCCAAGCTTTCGTTCGCATAAATGGGATAACGTACCCTTGCCAGACCCAGGGGGCCCAATCAAGATATACACTTGTTTCTTTTGGTTCAACGCGCACCCCTCATTTTCATGCGCCCCGCGGTTAAGAAGCCTTCATAACGGTGCTCAATCAGATATGATTCGATTTGAGCAGCGGTATCTAAAGCAACACCCACCACAATCAAGAGGCTTGTTCCGCCCAGATTGAATGGCAATGGCAACCCCATCATACGCAAGATGTTTGGAAGTAGAGCAAGGATTGCTAAGTAAATAGCACCAATTAAGCCGATTCTTGTCAAAATATAGTTAAAGAATTCAGAGGTTTGTCTTCCTGGACGAATTCCAGGAATAAATCCGCCGCTTTTCTTCATATTATCTGCAAGCTCATCCGGATTATACACTAAGGCGGTATAGAAGAATGAGAAGAAGATAATTAAAACAAATTCAATTACGTTATAAGCAATTCCGGTAGGAACCATGCTTTGAGAAACCCACTTAAAAAGGGCAAATTTTTCAGAAAGCATCGCTGCTGCAAACATAGGAATATTAAGAACAGCACCGGCAAAAATTACTGGCATAACACCCGGAACGTTGATCTTAAACGGAATATAGGTACTTTGACCGCCATAAACCTTTTGACCAACCACACGACGGGTATATTGAACCGGAATTTTACGCTCACCTTTTTCAAGGAATACGATACATGCCGCAATAGCAATAAAGAGTAATGCTAAGAAAAGTGTTAACCATCCATTTACCAAGCCTTGTTGAACTTGATAAATAGATTTCAACGCATCTTCAGGTAAACGAGCAACAATACCAGCAAAAATAATCATGCTGCTTCCATTACCCAATCCGAATAATGAAATCTGCTCGCCCAACCACATCACAAACATTGAGCCCACGGTTAATGAAAGAACAAGCATTAAGCGGAAACCCCAACCAGGATCAAGCACTAAATGATTTCTTTCAAGAATGAACGCAAGACCAATACTTTGCGCAATACTTACGGCAAAGGTTAAATATCGAGTGTATTGATTAATAATTTTACGGCCATATTCGCCTTCTTTTTGAAGAAGCTCTAAAGAAGGGACAGTCATGCTCAACATCTGCATCATAATAGAAGCAGTAATATAAGGCATAATCCCGAGTGCAAAAAGAGTACACTCACGCAACATACCGCCTGAAAAAAGATCTATGTAGCTAAAAAGCCCACCTAAACCACTTGCTTGATCCATCATCGCACGCAAAGCTGCAACATCAATACCAATAACTGGTATATGGGCACCTAAACGATAAATGATCAATACCCCAAGGGTAAAAAGAACTTTTTTTCGTAATTCAGGAACAAAAAAAATGTTAATAAAATTACTCAAGAGAACCACGGCTTCACATCTCCTTATTTAATCTCGTCTGTCCACCACGATCTTGAATCGCTTTTAAAGCTGATTTACTAAATGCGTCTGCGGTTACCACGAATTTCTTGGTTAATTGGCCATCGCCAAGAACTTTAACCAATACTTCGTGAGCACCATTACTTTTGCCCACTTTAATGAGGCCTTTTTCGATAAGAGTTTGGCGGGTGATTTCAGCACCATTTTCGAATACGCGCTCTAAGTCTGAAAGATTAACAACCGTAACTTCTGTTTGGAAGTCAGCGTTATTAAATCCGCGCTTAGGCAAACGGCGATATAAAGGCATTTGACCACCTTCATAACCGATTCTCACGTAGCCGCCAGAACGAGCTTTTTGACCTTTATGGCCTTTGCCGGATGTTCCGCCGAGCTTACCGCCACGGCCTACTCTTTTTCTTTTTTTTAATAATTTAGGTAACTTATTCAAAATCATTATTTTGTGCTCCCAACAAGCTCAGCTATTGTTTTACCACGAAGTTTCGCCAGATCAGATGCTGAACGCAATTGCGCAAAAGCATTCAAAGTTGCTTTTGCCACGTTCTTTGGGTTGCCAGCACGTAATGATTTAGCCAATACATCTTTTACGCCTGCAGCTTCCATAATTTTACGGACTGCGCCACCTGCGATTAACCCGGTACCTTTATATGCTGGACGGATTATCACGCGGCTTGCGCCGTGTTGACCGCGAACATCGAAAGGAATTGTGGTTCCGCGTAATGCAATTTTAATTAAATTTTTTCTTGCTTGATTAGTAGCTTTTGCAATTGCTAATGAAACTTCACGGCTTTTTCCGAGACCCAAGCCAACTTCTCCCTCTTCTGGGTTTCCAGAAACAACCAGAGCTGAGAATGAAAAAGTTTTTCCACCTTTAGTTACTTTAGTAACACGAGCCACATGGACTACGAAATCTACGAAATTGCCGGCTTTGCTTTTATTTTCTGCCATTATTAATCCTGTTTATTGAACCTTAAACCTTAAGCCCGCCTTCACGCAAACCTTCTGCCAAAGACTTCAATCTGCCGTGATACAAGAAATGACCACGATCAAATATAACTTCTTTAACACCAAGTCCTTGTGCACGTTTTGCTAATTCCAACCCTATTGCATGAGCTTGCGCTTTCTTATCACCTTTTAACTTAGTAAGTTCTAAGGTAGAGCAGCTTGCAAGAGTAGCATGCTTAGCATCATCGATCAGCTGTGCATAAATGTGATTAAGACTCTTAAACACGGATACGCGCGGCAATTCGCTGCCTTTTAAACGGCTTCGCACACGAAGCTTTCTTTTTTCTGTTCTGATTTGTAATTTCTTAATTAAACTCACGAGAGCACCCTATCTAATTATTTATGCTGCAGCTTTTGTTTTACCAGCTTTACGTGCAATTACTTCACCTTCGAGCTTAACCCCTGTTCCTTTGTATGGCTCAGGTGGTCTCAATGCTCTCACTTGACTGCAAACATGCCCCATCAATTCTTTATCTGGAGAACGGAAAATAAGCTTTTGCCCTGTTTTATCAACTTCCAGAGAAACATCTTTAGGAAGAGTAAAATCAATTTTATGGCTAAACCCAAGTGAGAATACTACTTTATTACCTGAAACGGCTGCTTTGAATCCAAGCCCCGTAATCTGTACCGTTTTTTCAAAATCTTGCTGAATGCCTTTTATGCGATTCGCTAAAAGCGCACGGTGTAAACCCCAAATTCTGTTAATGTCAGCTGATTTTTGAGACTTATCGAATGACAAGGTCAAAAATTTGCCATCAAGAGTTGCGATCATACCTTCTGGCAAAACATAAGAACCAGAGCCCTTTTTACCTGAGAAGTGAACCTCTTGGCCCTTGATTTCTACTTTTGCTGAACCAATATCTATCGGCTTTCTACCAATTTTAGACATATTCTAACCCTTACCAAACCGTGCAAATAACTTCGCCACCGACGCCTAATTCTTTTGCTTTCTTATGCGAAATTATGCCTTTGCTTGTGGTCAAAATGGAAAGGCCTAAACCGCCGATAACCGGCTTAATGTTCGCAGCACCTTTATAAGATCTTCTTCCTGGTGTGCTCACTCGCTTAAGTTCGTGAATTACTGATTCGCCGCCAACATACTTGAGAAATACTTTTACTGACTTTTTGCCATCTTCTTCAGTTATTGCAAAATCTTTAATGAATCCTTCTTCTTTAAGAATCTCAGCTACTTCAGCTTTGATTTTAGAGTAAGGAGCCACTACCAACAACTTAGATGACATTAAGCCGTTTCGAATGATTGTTAAAAAATCACCGATCACATCAATAGACATTAATATCCTTTAACTAAATTTTACCAACTTGTTTTCTTAACACCAGGAAGCAAACCATCAAGAGCCATCTTTCTAAAGCAAAGACGACACATCATGAATATTCTCATATATCCACGCGGTCTACCACAGAGCTTGCAACGATTTTTTGCTCTTGTGGAAAATTTCGGAGTTTGATTTGTTTTTTCAATGAGCGCTTTTCTCGCCATCTTTATTACCTTCTAACTAAGCTTTGCGAAATGGCATGCCGAATTCTTTAAGCAATTCAACGCCATGTTCATCAGCACGTGCCGTTGTACAAATTGTTACGTTCAATCCATACAATTTTTGGTTAATATCGTAGTCAACTTCAGGAAAAATACTGATTTCCTTGAGGCCGAGATTGTAATTTCCTCTGCCATCAAAGGATGAAGGCACGCCTTGAAAATCTCTTGTCTTAGGTAAAGCCAAGTTAATAAGCCTATCTAAGAAGTTATACATATTTTTCTTACGCAAAGTCACCTTAACACCAATTGGCATCCCAGCTCTGAGCTTAAAGCTCGCGATAGATTTTTTTGCCAAGGTTCTTACTGGTGCTTGCCCAGAAATTTTTCCTACTGTCTCCATTACTGATTGCAAGACTTTGCTATCTGCAATTGCATCTTTTACACCCACATTCAAAACTATTTTAGTAATCTTGGGCACTTCCATTACATTATTTAACCCAAGTTTTTTTTGAAGTTCGGAGCGAACTTTACTGGTGTATAACTCTTCGAGGCGAGCTTTACTCATGGTACTATTTCCCTAAACAAGGCTTATTAGAATATTTCTTCACATTTATTGCAAACACGAACTCTCTTGCCACTTTCAATTACTTTTGCATTAACGCGACAAGGTTGTTTGCAAGAAACGCATACTGGCATGAGAATAGAAGCATTTACATATCCTTCTTCTTTCTTAATGCCTGAAACTTCGCCTTGCTTTCTCGCTTTGACATGTCGTGTAACCAGAGCAATATCTTTCACTAATACTTTACCCTTTTTAGGCAAAACTTCAATTACGGTACCGGTTTTATCCCTATCTTTTCCGGATAAAACTACTACGGTATCATTTTTCTTAATTCGAGCAACCATATCACTTATTCCTTATAAAACCTCAGGTGCCAACGATACGATCTTCG
>CAYMRF010000031.1:0-16730 GCA_964392765.1 uncultured Pseudomonadota bacterium | reverse complement strand
TAAAGATCTTTTCTTTATTTCATTATTTATGTATACTATTACTATAAACAATGAGGAAGATATGAAAAACGAATTATCAAGAATCACTATAGATATCCCTGCTTCAACCCATCAAAAGCTTAAGGCTTTAGCTGCTCAAAAAAGAGTTAGTATGCGCAAGATCATTGAAGAATTAATAGATTTGCGCCTTAGAGCTCAAACAGAGCCTGAAGAATGTCTTCATAGCCATGTTCCCAACAAAGGACTTTTAAAAACGATCAAAGAGGCCAATGCGGGGAAAGACGTTAAAAAATATAAAAACGTTGAGGATCTTTTTAAAAAGTTGGGCATTTAAATGAAAGATCTTTCTACAACAGGTCGTTTTGAGCGGGAATCAAAAAAAATGGCTGCACGCGGCAAGGATATGGAAAAGCTAAAAGAGCTTATAAAATTGCTGCGAGAAGGTAAGCCGCTCCCCGCCAAATACTGCGATCATAGGCTTAAAGGGAAATATAGTGGTTATTGGGATTGCCACGTTGAGCCTAATTGGATTTTGGTTTATCAAAAATCGGATACTCATATATTGTTGTATGCAATGGGAACACATTCGGATCTTTTCAAATAAATAAAACTTATAATTGTCTAGAGGCCTTCTAGACTTTTTATTTTCCCTGTAATTTTACAAAGGGAATTCCGTTTATTGGTAATTAATCAACCAATGGCTGCAGTTTGGTCCTTAGCATGGGAATGATGGTCTATTTGTACTATCTAGGATTTCTTTTTGAGTTCTTTGATTTGCTGATAAAGCTGTTCATCGCTAAAGTTTTTATTTTCTTCAAGAAACTTAGCCGTATTCTTTTTATCGAGTTCATATCCCATGTGATATTTTGATCTGGGCCATTCTTGTTTTAGATAGCTATTAAATTGTTTTTTAAGATCAGAAGAAAACTCATCATACGAGAAAGGAATATAAGAATCACTTTGGATTTTATTGTTTTCCTTTATATATATTCGAAATGCCCCTCGTTGATAAAAGAATTCAATATCTTTTTCGCTATATCCGAGTAAATATCCTTGTAGAAAATCACTAGATTTAGCATCATCTTGTTCATATAGTAATTTTTGCTTTATAAACAATAATGCACTCCGTTTGCCTTCAGGGCGATATAATACACCATCAATCTCCTGAATGTTTTCTGCTTTAACTAGTTGCTCAAAATATGAATATTCGCTAAGTAACTCATTTTTTAACTCCTGTAAGGATCCCCATACTATCTTTTTTGATCCTTGCAACAAACATGCCATTTCCAATCGTGCGGATCCGGCAAAGTTATTTATTTTGGAAAGACCTACTGCTGCCCCGCATGTTGCATTGGATACATTATAGTCTTTCATTAGGCGTTCTTTTAATGATGGAAGCATCTCATTATCATAGGTTCCGGGAGTAAATGTTGTTTTTTGACCAACAATAATAAAAAGACATATTAGATTTGAGATTGCAAGTAACCCTATGGCCAGGTTCTTGAATTGCATAGCCATTCCTTTTTTAATTCATTTTTCACCAGACACTATAATACAGCGAACAGAAATAATGCAAGGATAAAATGAAAACTGACGACCAAGGTCAAGATGCCTCTCTTCGATCTTTCACGGGCTCTTCTGTCTCTTCTTGCTTTCTTTAATCTTTTACAGATCCTATTCATAACTTTAACTTACAAACACATAATAAAGTAAAAACTTATGAGTTTGTTACTGGGGACATGATTGACAAGGAACAAGTCTCATTAAAAGAAAAAATAGAGATAATTATAAATCAAATGAAGTACCCTGCTGTGTAAAAAATTATTTATAAATTTATTCTGTTAATTTTCTCTTGATATAAAATACCATGCAATACAAAAGCCGTAACTCGGATATGGTTACGGCTTTTGTAGTAGTTTATTTTGAAACCGATTCTTTTAGCCTATCTATACTTGCTTGATATTGCACCGCTGGATGATTTTGACGCTGGGACTCATTTATTCCCCGAATAATATCTAATACAATAGGCTCTATTTCTACTGCAATCTTTAAAACTGATTGAACAAATGTTATAAAATTTTCTGCTGCTGTATGATCATGAGATTTCTGTTGTTGTAATGCATCATTCAAATCGTTGGTTTTCCCATTCAAATTTTTTACATGATTACTGAGTTCTTCTTGATGGTCGTTATTATTTTTATCTTGTGACAAATTTTCCAATGTTGACTTACTAATTTCCAAAATCTTATCAATGCTAGTAGTTGTTTGATTAAAAGTAGCCTGAAAGCGCTGAGATCTGGGAGTAAGTGGTTGCTGCATCGCTGATATAGTACCCATGATTGAAATCACCGTTGTTAGGATAATAATTTTCATAAAAAATTCCTATAAACATTTATTATTTAAAAACAACATTTAATACTTTCTTTATAAATTTGACAGGCCATTTTACATTACTTGAGAAGATAATATTATTTATAACTTTTTTAAGCTTATTGTATTCATCACAAAATTTTCAATAGTTTTCGAATCAACTGTAACGCCACCCCCCGGTACCGTTACAAAATATGAAATGATCATGGCAATATATTGATGCCATATAGGCATCTATTAGACATTTAAAAGGCATGTGCAATATGTCACTATTCCAACAAATCTGTGGAAAAGGCTAATGAGTTTGCAAATGCTTTTGTAGTAATTTAATCATAGGTTCTTGATTTTTATAATTCTTCTTCCATATCTCTGCTAACTTCAAATGGTCTTGCGTAACCTGAGCACCGTGATTAATTAATAATTCAACCGCATCAGCGTGCCAATAAATTATTGCTCGGCTAAGTGCGTCTTGCTTGCTTCCGTTCTCGGTAGCCGCATAACTATGCTTAATATTAGCACCATGCTTAATAAGGAGATCTATAGATTTAATATTGCCATTTTTTGCTGCAAAAATAAGTGCTGTGCGACCAATATGTGTTTCAGCATTTGAATCAGCACCATTTTGTAACAATATGCTGACAATATCAGGTTTTCCTTTCTCGGCCGCATCCATTAATAACGTAAAATTCTGTTCAGGACGCCCTTCCAGCCATGGATGATTACGTGTAGCATTTGCATCACCGCCCTTGCTTAAATAATTGCTCACAAAATTTACCCGATTTTTTTTAATGGCATCCCAGATGTCCCACGTTATAAAATATCTGATACCTAAACCTGCAAGTATAATGCTCGTTATTATAAGTACTATTTTTATAAACCTCATAATTTCTCCTCGTTTTTCAAATGTGCTTATATAAATGATAATAAAAACAGATGTTAAAAGAAAATAGAATGCAGATTATTGCATTATTTTTGACTCGTTTGGTATGTCTTAAATAAGTATTAATGACATAAAAAAGGAGCCAATATGATTATAACCGTAGGGGGCATAAAAGGGGGATGTGGCAAATCATTAATTTCCACTAATCTCACTGTTATGCGCGCATTAAGTGGTAAAAAAGTATTATTAGTTGATGCTGATGAGCAAGGAACCTCCGGCGATTGGACTGATCATCGCACCGGGTTAGGAGTGGATACTCCCTGGACCACCATCCGGCTTAAAGCGAATGCCGTTCGCACTGAAATTAAAAAGATGATCAATAACTATGATGATATTATCATCGATTGTGGTGGAAGAGATACTGCATCTCTGCGCGCGGCGTTAACCGTATCCGATATTTTCTTAGTTCCATTCCAACCAAAATCGTTTGATATTTGGACCACAGAAAAAGTTTGCAATTTAGTTGAAGAAGCAAAAGCACTCAATGATAATCTTATTGCGTATGCGGTAATTAATTGCGCCGGATCTCGGGGCAGCGATAATGAAGATGCGCAAAATATTTTAGCCAAAGCTGACGGATTAAAATTATTACCCGTCACGGTTGGATTGAGAAAAGGATTTTCAAATGCAACGGCAGAGGGATTGGGAATCATTGAAATGCGCAGCGATAAAAAGGCTAAGGAAGAGATGATTGCTTTGCATAATGCCATCTTTAATGGCAGAAAAAAGATATCATTAAGACGCTAATATGATATATATTTGGCATACTAATGACATACATATCAAAAGGATATCATGAGAAAATTTACCTATGGTTTTTTATTAAGTCTTTTAATTATCCCCGCATGTTCCTTTTTTCATAGCGAATCAGTGCAGCCTCTCACGGGAGAAAAAACTGCTGAGCTTGTCTCAAAATTCTATGAGCAAGTAGGACCTAGAATTGGGTCATATCTTGTAGAGCCTAATGCAGTTATCACGATTGCGGGATTGCGGGGACATGGAAATTTTTTAATGCACAGAATCACGAATGATGAAAAAAATGCATTAGAAAAACTTAATGAATCATCCAAAGAACTTGGTATTAAATTTTTCTTGATAGAAGATCCTCAAGATGAAACTGTTGAGATTATTATTCTCAATTTCAAAGGATTAGAATACTCATCGAAAAAAACGAAACTTCCTTTTGTTCCCCCATTCGATTCAAAAACAGGATTTGATGGATACCTACAATGGAAACAAGAAATATATAATAAAGCAGTAAAATATTTTAAAGATAAAGATAATAATTATTATTCAGAAGAAGGATTGGGACATCTTATGCTTGGATTAGAGCTTGGATATCCAGATCAAGCATTACTAGATATGTATAGCACCTTTATAAATAAAGAGATAAACCTATCCCATTTTAAGCTAACCCATATTCCTTATAGCGACTATTATCCCAATCCACAACCAAATTTTGTTTATCTTTCTGAGCATGAAACTGAAAAATCGATAGTTGCCATACAAGAATCCTGGGGAAACTTATTGAAACAATTTTATAACAGTCCTTGGCATACTAATCATTCAAAAGATCAAACCTTTATTAAATCCAGAAAATCTGAGGAAGAAATTCATGATGATTGGTTTTTAAGACGAAGAAAATGACATATTCATGGCATAGAAAGGATATAAAAATGGCAATAAAAGAACTTAAAAAACAGGTCAAAAATCAGCCGCTTCCGGTAGAAGAAAAAGTGAAAAAATTTATCTCCAAAGGCGGAAGGCTTGCAGAGCCCATGGAAGAAAACGATGATGATCATCGCCTTACACTCAGAATCCCCCAATGGCTTATGGATAAGGTGGATGACAAACGCAAAGAGAGAGTGGGCAAAATTTCTCGCAATTTGCTGATATTAGAAATACTTGAAAAGGCGACTAAAGAGTGACTTGCTTATGGCATAGTTATGACATAATATTTGAATATTAATGACATTTAAATGGCACTACTCCAAGGAGAAGATTCATGAAAAATAATCTGCTATTTGCAGCTCACATCGCATTTCTATCAGCTAATGCAATCTATGCAATGCAAGATCCCAAAGAGATTGCCCAAAACAAAGAGTCTCAAGTGTTGCCACTGACTTTGGGATATCTAGAATTAGCAGGAGTCCCAGAGGATATGCCTCGCTCATTTACAAGAGCACTAAAAGCGCTTGAGGTCTTTTGGAATGATGAAAATTCATGTGCCAATGTGCGGCAATCAATCAATGAATTGATTACGGGACGCCCAATGAAATGGTCTCGAATTAGTGCTGACCATGTAGATCATCCTGAAAATAAGGTACGTAGACAGTTCCTGATATTAAATTTCCCTATACTTCTGGGGAGCGCTAAAGCTGCTCGAGATTTGGCACGATGCTATTCAAAAAAAAGCGATGATAAATTAATTCAGATGAAAGCATTGCCGCGTGCTGCTATTTTGCAACAGGCAAATGTAAATCTCGCATTCATTAAGCATATTATTACTGTTTTGAGAGGTAAGGATTTGCATTATACAAATGGGCTACTCAATAAAACAGATCTCTAACATCCCCTTTAAGGTCTTTCGAGACGCATTTTAGATGCTCATCAGGATGAACGAAAGAGGATGGCAATCGTTGCTATCTTTTTCGAACTACGTTTATCCGTCTTCGCTAAAGCTTCGCCGGACTTCGTTGCTTTAAATGAATTACGTTTATTGCTTCGTAAATATAATCGAAGAAAATGACGTTTATTGGTTCGTGTTTTATTTATAATCTAACAAACAACTATATGTATCACACGCGCATGCGTATGTTTTATATAGTTTTAATAGTTTTAGACATTTCGATTTATTCATTTAATCAATACTCCGAGCGAAAAAGGTCGCCATTATTTTACAAAAGGTCGCCACTTTTTTACAGAAAGTCACCGTTTTTTTACGCAAGTGTTTGCATGATTTTTAAAAAGCTTCATACTAGCAAAACATTTAATGAATTTTCCCATAAACATAAAGAAAAGAATGAGCAAGATCGAGGTAATCAAGTCAAGCTGGATTGTCCATATTTCTCACGGATTATCATTAATTCAACAACAGATCTGGAATGTATTATTATCCCATGCGTATGATAATCTTTCAGTTCAAAACATCCATTCTATTGATATTCGCATACTTCTCTTTCATTTGGGTAATAATCGAAGCCTCGGTTATCTGCAAACCATTCTTGATGGATTATGCACCATTGAAAGTTTTAATCTCATCAATAAAACCAAGCAAGTTTTTGCGCGCAACAAATTCAAGCTGCTCTCATCTGCCGTTATAGAAGATGGTTTTTGCAAATACTCGTTTAGCAATGATCTGATTCCTCACTTAGTAAATCCACCATCGTATGCAAAAATTAATCTGCTCATACAAAAGAAATTTAAATCAAAATACTCATTGGTGATCTATGAACTCTGCGTTGATTATATGCATATCGGCAGAACCCGAGCATTTACCGTGAATGAATTAAAAACATACTTGGGAATTGAGGAACATGAATATACCATCTTTAAACACTTCAATTACAAAGTTATTAAGAAAGCCATATCAGAGATCAACCAAAAGGCAGATCTTTCAATAGAGGTCAAATTTGATGTAAAAAATGGGGATGATATTGTTTGGTTTAGTATCAAGAAAAAAACACGCACAACTATTGATGTTCGGAAGTTGATCACAAAAGCAACCAAGCAAATCCCGCGCCAAGCAATAGAAGATTGTGCCTTCATGCAGCTCAAAGAACATGGCATCTCACATAAAAAAGCAAAACATATTTTTGATGTTTTTGGCTTGCACGAAATTCAGAAAGTGATCAATGAGATGCAGCATGATATTGAGAAGATAGTAAATCCGGCAGCCTTTATCACTAAAATATTTAACAGCAAAGAGAAAGAGCGATCAAAACAAATAAGAGTTATGGGTACTCGCAAAGCAACTACCAGTGATTTTGATAAACAAGAACTGATAGTAAAGCATAGAAAGTTTGTTACCAATCGCATACAAGAGCTTTGGGATCAATTAGCGGATGATCGCAAGCAATCGCTCGATGCGGCCTATGATCAATGGATCATTAAACAAAATCTGCCTGCTCATCTGATCGGAAGGGCGATCCTGCATCCGCTGTTTCTTGAGCAGGTATTACTTTTACCCCAAGAGAAGAATTTCGATGAATGGGTGAATAGAAAAAACTAAGCCCGTTCGTCCCGATGGAGTGCGAAGCACGAGTAGAGGGATACGAACGGAAACTAAACAGAATAGTAATATTGCACTTATTTTTGCATTCGAAGTAATATATCCGTATACTAGTTGCTTTTCAAAGGTGGCATTATGGATAAAAAGACTAAATCTACGAGCTTTATACGCGTTTCCCATCGCATGAGTAATGACGAAAAAAAATTATTTCGTATCTTATTCCAACGTGCGCTGCCCGAATTAGATTCAAAAAAAGAACATACCATCCATCCTGATGTTTTACTCAAAGAATGGAATCCCGATGCATCCATGCATGATTTGGAAAAAGCATTTTGGAATTTAGGAGTAACACTCACTTATCAGTGCACTGCCAATCCAATCCGCCCATCCTGGGGATCTGTTGCCTTATTTGATGGGTGGGGAATCAAAGAAGATGGCGTGTATCGATATGTTTATAATAGTGAATTTCAAAAGTTGCTCACTTGTTGCATTGTGTATAAGCAATTAGTTCAAGAAGGCTTAATCAATGAAGCCTCAGACCGTATTCCATCTTTCTCAAGCCAATCTTTTTCTATCTTGGCATCATTATAAAAAATTTATCTAAGCTTTCTCATCCTTCATGCAAATCAGCATTGTGCATAGTTTTTAAAATCCATGGAGATACTCTCCAAGCAACCCTTGTAATACGCGAGCCGCTGCAAACGTTGCGCGCATCTCTCATAAGCAGCGCTATCGCATGGAGTTAGTTTTCGCATATAAAAAAATGAAGTCCACTCATACAGTGATTGATACCATGCAATATCTTTCTCTTCTTGTTCAAGTGCTTTCATAAAAAGAATCATTGAATGGGTAAAATCTTTTGCATATCGATGTTTAATTTCTGCATAGAGATCTTGCATGAACTTCTGATGGGGGATTGCCAAGAGTTCATCAAGCGATAATTCTTGTCTCCATGCTGACCATAAATCAGATCGCTTAAGATAAGAGTTTCCTTTTATCAAGTAATAGCATAGCAATCCATAAGAGCTGATTGCCACTGCAGCTGCTATATGCCATTTGTAATCGACGAGAGCAGTGGAGACTTGAGATTTCATGTCTTGCAAAGTATTCGGAATATCTTTTGCAGTGCTCTCAAGATGCGTTTGTTGGTTTGAGTCAATTTTTGCATAATTGGTAGATTGGCAGTGATTATCATTTGCAAAATTAATATTGAAATTGATGGTGTATGGAATCTCTTCTATTTCATCTGATTCATCGATCTCATTGGAAAGGATTAAAGCAAAATGAAGCATGATAAGCATGATGAAAAGTTTTCTCATTGATATCTCTTATGCGCATTAGATTGATTGCTAAACTAGCTATAAGATACCAACAAACGCTTAGTTCTTCGATATTATTTTGGAACCAATACACGTAACTCAAATAATTTAGAAGGCATAGCCAATAGAATGCAAAGCTTTTAGAATCCCCTAAATGGGAATGATTGAGTTTGATTTCTCATGCAATTTTTATTTTCATCGCAATGCAATCAAATTTGCTCGCCACTCCATTTTTAATTAATGCAAGGATAAAGAGAAAGCCCATGGATGCACAGCATTAACCATGGGCCGTTATTTATCAAGAATATATTACTTGCGAGCTGATTTTTGCATTTGATCTTTTTCTGAATTTTTGAGTAATTCAGCTACTTCCTTATGGCCATATCTTTGAGCATACCCAAGAGCATCGAGGTCAAATTTATTTTTTTTATTAATATCCGCACCCGCCGCAAGCAATAAAGAAACAATTTCTTTGTTACCATCCTGGCTAGCCAATATGAGTGCAGTATCGCCAGAGTTTTCAGTTTCATTCACATTAGCTCCAGCACCCAAAAGCATTTGAACAATTTTTGGGTGTCCATGTAGGCTAGCCAACATGAGGGCTGTGTAACCAGAGTTATTACTTTTTTCATTCACGTTTGCTCCCGCTGCAAGCAAGAGTTTGACGATTTCTGTATGCCCATACTCACTCGCCCACATAAGAGCTGTATACCCAAAATAATTCTCTTTTTCATTAATGGTTGCGCTTGCACCAGCTTCAAGAAAAAGCGGAATAAATTCTGTGAGCCCACCCACACTCACTCGCATAAGAAGCGTATATCCATGCTCATCTTTTGCATTCATATTAATATTGGGATTTTTAAGCATCTGGGCAATTTTGTTTATATCAGGCTTTTCAACACTCATCGCTTCAAGCAAATCTTTATTAGCCTTAGAAAACAACTGCTGTTGATTTTTAGCTGCCGGTAGTGAAAAAGAAATTGAAAGTAAAATTAATACTATTCGCTTCATGCGATCTCCCTTAATTTAATCCCTTATTTGTAGAGATCTTATAAAAAAGTGCGCATTAAAAGCAAGAATATGATCGTCAACTAACCCCACCCCAAGATGCCTGCCCGAAGTAGCTTGCCAAGGCGGAAGCCCTGGATAAGCGTAGGCGGGACGCATTTCAGGAACCAAAAATTTTGATCAAGACTACCCCCCTCTTTTTGGTCTTTAATTTTTTTATATTTTTTTTAAAGATTTCTCGCGCGCGCACCCGCGCGTAACTTTCTAAATCTTTCAAAATCTTTCTATTTAATCTTTCTAGGAGCCTCGGTAGGCGGCAACAGATCGATTATCCCAGAGGGTCATTACACTCGAAATACAGTATTGCTACACTCGAAATACAGTATTTTTACACTCAAGATACAGTAACTCTACACTCAAAATACAGGATTTTATGCTTTAAAAATTACTGAAATTATGCGCGTATTAAAAATATTGCATTTTTTAATATAGATATCTATTATCTTCAATTATTATGAATTCGCACGATATCAGTAAAAAAAAGAAGAGAGTGGGAGATTTTAATAACCATGGATGAGCAAAAAAAAGTATTAAAAGAAGATATTAATTTTTTAGAATATCCAACGTGGATTGTAGATAGCAGAAAAAAGATTTGCGAGTGGATAATTGAAAAGCCAAATGGGATCTATAAAATAGCCAGCTCAGAAGGGTTGCCTTCTCATTTTGATAGAATAGTTCTTTATTCGTTACTTTATAAGATGAATAAGACCGGATTTGATACGTTAGAAATTGAAACTACTCGATATGAGATAGCCAAAAACACCTTTCCTGATGAGCGGGTTGAAGGATCAAATAGAATTGAACGCATTATGACTTCTCTTAAAAAATGGAAAGCCGTTTCAATAAACTTTGAAGGAGTCTTTTACGGTGATGATGATCATACAGAGCGAGGATTCTCTATTATCGATAAATATGTGTTAAGTAGAAAAACTAAGACTCTTCGGATTCATTTTAATCAAGATTATATCACGCAACTTAAAGAGACTAAATTTTATAAGTTAATTGATTTCGAGCAATATCGCAGGCTTCATCGTGCATCGGCGGCCCGGCTTTATGAAGTGCTTGTGAAAAACTTTAAAGATCGCGATCTATGGGCAATTAATATCCAGGGGCTTGCAGAAAAATTAACCTTTGAAAAGAGAAAAGGAGCAACGCAATACTATCCATCAGATGTATTGCGGCACCTTAAGCCAAGCATTACTGAGATTAGAGAAAAAACCGAATTAAATATTGTGATGCAATATAATAAAGATACTGAGATTTGTGTTTTTACTAAGTTGAAAAAAGAGAAAATTAAAATAATAGGTGCTACTAAAATTAAGACAGAAGATTCTTCCAAGAAAAAATCATCACTCAAAAAGTCTATTGTAGCATGTGCACAGTATTTCAAAAGTTTACCCGATAGCGAAAAGCATGCGATTCTTGATGGAATCAACCGGGATCAATTTCTTAAATATATTCCCTATGAAGAAGAAAGAATATTTGCTTATATGAGTCAGCATAAATTATGGGGGGTTATCGATGAAAAGAGCAGTTGATAAAGTTTCTTATAACGAGCCTGCCATCATTAAAATTAAATCAGGTAATACTAAATACGAAATTCATCACGCTAGAGGAAGTTTATCTTCTTTTGATAAATATATTTTGGGTTGTCTTTTATCAAAATTAATTGAGATTGATACTCATGCAAAAGAGCTCAAGACAACTCGCGAAGATCTTATGAAATCTATCTACCCTAATAATCAAAATGATGAGATGGAATTTGAAAGATTTATGGAATCAATTAGAAGGCTCAGTGGCACCTCTATCCATTTTACAAATAAAAATTTAGAAGGTGGATTCGGTCTTATTAACTCATTTATTTATTGGCATGAGAGTCATGAGATTTATATTAAATTTGGAGATCGATATTTATCTCTACTTCATGGATCGCATAAAGCACTATTGCCAATTTTGGGGCCTATAAAAGAGTATAAAGAGGAAACCTGCCCTTCGAAGCTTTCTTGACCTTCGTAGCGTTGGCGAAGTAGGGTAAACGATTCATGCTTCGATTATGATCTCTTACCAATTAACGGATATGGAAGTGCCACTATAGATAAGCAATTGATAGGACAAGCCCTTCTTCATTGTGCTTTAAGGCCATCCTGTCTTTTAGCCAAACCTCGATCTTTATCTCTGGAGCATAAAGCGGCAATAAAATATAACCCATAAAGGGATGTTTGCGGCGTGCGAATTCTATCAGTCTTAAATATAAGATTTACCCTTATATTTAGCTATTTCTTGACAAAAAGTATCTTTTGGGATACTATAAAATTATATTTAATTAAGCTCTAATTTCATAGAAGGTTATTGATGCTCTTTAAGATAAAGATTTATGAGAAAAAAGATAAATCCAGCCCTTATTATGAATGGCTTGATGAGCAAGAAAGAAATATCCAAGATATGATAGCAGCTCGATTAACCAGGATGAGTTTGGGTAATTTTGGAAAAAGTGAGCCAGTTGGGGATGGAATTTCGGAGCTCAAGATAGATATGGGCCCCGGTTATCGAATCTATTATTGTCTTATAGGCACCAATTTGGTGGTTCTTGTATTATGCGTGGGAACTAAAAAAACACAGAAAAAAGATATTAAGAGTGCGAAAGATTTTTTAAAAGAATATAAAATGCGGGGAAAATAAGATGGCACGTACGAGAGATTTTAGAAAAGAACTTATTAAATCATTAAGAGATCCAGAAGCAGCAATTGGATACTTCAATGCTATTTTAGAAGAATGTAAAGATTGTGATGAAGAAGAAGCACAAAAGCTCATTCTTCTTGCTCTTAAAAATATAGCAGAAGCCCAAGGTGGAATTGCGGAATTAGCTAAAAAAACTGGATTAGGCCGTGAAAGCCTTTATAAAACATTATCTGCAAAAGGCAATCCTAGATTGAGTACTCTGATCAGTGTTACTCACGCATTAATGCAAAGAAGACAATGAACAAAGTAGTTCCAAAAATTTTTAATGATGATTCGGAGTTAGTTCTTTCTGAAACAGTAAGTTTTACTCCTTCTAAAGGACTTACGATCCATATTCCCACTGCGCAGGAAAGTATGTCGATTTTTGAGTTTTCATTTATCAAAGATGAAAAATCTTCAATTGCAAATGCTGAAATAAAAGCAAGCGGGAATAATTTGGTTTTTACCCTGACTAATTTTTTAAATTCTTTAGGGGCTGCTTTTTCTCAACCGTTTACATTTCACATAAACAAAGAAAAGTTTGAAATGTTTATATATGCGATTTCAACAGGAGAAGATGTTATTTGCCTCACTATTTCTATCTTCAGGCACAAATAAATGGGTGAATGGGCAATTAAAGATTTCCTGAAAATATGGAATCGGGTCCATAATAATTCTGTATTAATTACACTTACTACTTTTTTTGTAATTGTGATTTTAATTTTTTTATATGGATCATTGAAATCAAATGATTCATCGTTAAGTTTTTATTTTTTTATTGGTTTAATAGTATCGGTAATTTTGTATGTTTTAATACTTATTTTTTTTGTAAAAAAATGTCCTGATTTTGAAAAAACAGAACAACAGAGAATTATAGAGAATTCAGTTAAGACACTTCTAAATGACCCAACTATAAAAAAAGCTACTATAAAGTGCGATAGAGACTCAACAAAAATTGATATTGTTAGAGGGCAACAAAAAACTAAGAAAAAGTCTGATAACTCTTAACTCTGTAAATATTGATTGCTGAATAAATTGCCTCTCAACTTCCCTCTTTCTCTCAACTTCCCTCTTTATGGATTTTTTGAAAAACCATTTATACCCATTGAGCATGAAAGAAAAATAGCGCCTTTTTTCGAGGTCCGTTTATTGGTTCGAATTATTTGCCTTTTTGTTTTTGCGTGTTGCAGAAGCTTCATCAAGCAGTTTTATAATATCGGGCTCATTTTTTTTTAAAGAGATTGGCTTCAAAGCATTGTCGTATGCCGTTTCGCCCTGAAAATTTCTCAAATAAGGGTCCGCTCCGGCATTAAGAAGCATAACAACCATTGCTTTTTTCCCATGCAAAGCAGCATTGATCAGAGGTGTGTCTCCATGGTAATTTCTAATATTAGGATTCGCTCCTAATGCAAGTAATTTTTTAACCACGGCTTCATTGCCCCCGCCAATATAATAATATACTGCTGCATGAAGTGGTGGTTCAGTAATCTCGTCATAAATATTAATATCTGTTTGGGGAAGATTCAGGATATAATCAATCATCTCCTCGTCATTACTTTCTATAGCCCATCGGAGCCATCTACTATTTTTTACAGAAGAATTAGATTCTACAATGTTGTTGAGCACATATTGAACTATGTCTTTATCTCCTGAAAAAATAGCGGCGTGTTCAAGATGAGCAGCGCTAAGTACATTCGCTTTAATTGCTTGCTTAGTTTGCTGGGAAAGCTTTTTTACCAGATCGAGATTATTAGCTAATATCGCTTGAATAATCATAGGCTCTTTGCTGTTGGCGTTTGCTTGCATCAGAAACCCAATAATTTTTTGTTGTTTTTCTCGTATTAGTTTTTCGGAACTTTGCATAATATCTATTGATTTATCAATTGGACTAATAGTCCATCCTTCAATTGCTGTTGAAGCTCCATTATGCAATAAAAGTTCAACGATCTCAGGATTGGATTGCTCGATTGCCATATAAAGAGGAACTTTAAAATATGTTGGTCTCAATGGCCAATCAACTCGTCTTACCTCATTAGCATTTGCCCCTTGAGTGATAGCCCTTTTTGCTTCTTCAAAATCATTATTTTCTATGGCGGCGAATAATTGATTAGTTATTGCATGAGGACTTTTCTTATAAATCAGCCAGCCGATTCCAAAAGCAGCAATTAAACATGCAATTACAATAATAATTTTGTTCTTCATGCATTAAGCCTATTAAAATTAAGAACTTGATCTTTGAATTTTTTTCGATTCTTTTATCATGTTATTCGTCAAGGGAAAGCGATTCAATAGATTAGCTTTTTTAGGCAACTTTTTACCACTAATAACCTTTATTGGCCGTGCCCGGCGAAGACGGAATAGACGTAGATGGTTCGTAAATATGTTCGAAGTGTTTTTCGTGTTTTGGTAATTTTACATAAGAAAAGCATTGTCCCTTTTTGGATTCCGTGAATTGGTTCGAAAAGATATTCGAAGCGTTGATCGTGTATTGGTTTATAAGTTATTACATAATAAAATATTATCAGCAGCGTATGCTTTTGAATTAGAATTTTGGAATAAGAAAACATGGCGTATGTTTTGATAAAAACATCGAATGGCAAATATGGTAATCCTAGCGGCTTTTGATCTATTTATGAGGCTATACTCATGGTCTCCGGAAGCTATTAATCCCCAGCGATTCTTAAATAATGAAGGGTTAACTCCGAAAAAGAAAAAATTACTCAAAAATCGAGAGGGAGGCGTTGAGTGGCTAAAGCAATCAGCTTCAATATCCTGAATTTCATTATCCAATAAACTTAAAATTAATTCTTGATCTAAATCTAATTCATCAAATTGGTTTTTATGTAAGCGAATTATTTTGTTGTTATCCAGATAAAGGGATCTCAGATTTGGTATAACCTGTTTTAAATCTTTAAAAGAAAAATCATCTATTTCATGGTTATGAAGATATAAACTTCTTACTTCGGATAGGGGAAGATAATGCCTAAGGTTCTCAAACCCTTTTAAAGATCTAATTTTTTTAGAGAATCCCAATGAAGAGAGCTTTTGATGGGTTAAGTGAAGAGAAACACCTGCAGACTCTAGCCACCAATATCGATGTATTAATATGTTCCAATTAAATTTTCCTTGCTCAACTAACTTGTTAGCATCTTTAATAAACGCATTTATATCCGGATAATAGGGTAATAAATCCATATCACATACTGTATCCATAGGTGTTATCCCGGATACTTGCGAACAGATTAAAGAGGTGCTTAAAAATAGTAGCTTTAAATTAACGTTCATATTAAGAATCCTTATGGACTATTACATAAAAGAGTTATCAGCAGACTTTAAAATACGAAAAATAGAAGCATGATTCCATTTTGATTGGCTTCTGTTAAAAAGTTCTTTTTTATTCATTTTTATAGCTATATCACGAATAGAATATCCTCTATTTTGCAAGCTATTCATCTGTTTAATAATAAACTGTTCTTGCTCATTTTTATCCAAATGAATCCCATCCGGAGCTAATTTATATCCATAAGGGATATGGCCAACACGTTGCCCCTTTTCTTTCTTAACCCTCAAGGCAGCCTTAGTTCTTGCCTTAATAATAAGCCGTTCATATTCAGCAAAAGCATCGATCATCCGGCGCATGAGTATGGATGATGGATCATCATTATCCGTGCCTTCCCCAGCAGCTGAGATAATGCGGGAATTTTTGCGCGCGATGGCGGATTCTATCATGGCCAGGACCAAAGGATCCCTGCCAAGCCTATCTCGTTTAGCTACGGCTAAAATATCACCTTTGCCAAGAGCACTAATAGCATTCAGGATGCCCGGCCGCTTCTCTAAAGAAAGCGAACCGCTTGCACCCTCATCGCTATAGAATTCAGTGATGAATTGTCCTGCTTTTTGAGCATAGTCTTGAATAGCTTTCTTTTGAGCCTCAAGGCCTAAGCCAGACTCTGCTTGTTGATCAGTACTTACCCTGATATACCCTATTATCTTCATACCTCTTACCCTTTATAAAAAAGTTTCATTAAATAAAGATCTTTTCTTTATTTCATTATTTATGTATACTATTACTATAAACAATGAG
>CAYMRF010000030.1:10546-16830 GCA_964392765.1 uncultured Pseudomonadota bacterium | reverse complement strand
GGAACAGAATTGGTTCATAGTTACTCCTAATGGTGATTAAAAAACCAAAAAAGTATAGCAGATTAGAAAGAAAATGCTCTAACTATATCTATTTTTATAGTAACATTAGATTATATTAGTAATTATGAATTTTGATCTGAATAGATTTTATCTAAGATGGAGGCGCAATCATGGCTTATTCTAAATCCCATAAACCCAATGATTCTAAAAAGCAGGGTAGCTTTAAATCCAAATTCCAAAGACGAGGCCCAAAAAAAATTGGCCAAGGATCTAGTAGCTCCACAGGCAAAAAGACCCATCATCGCTCAGGGAAACCTAAGGGTAGAGCGATCAAAACATTCGATCCCTCTCTTTTTATGAAAAAGGTAGAAGAGCAGACTAAAACTGCTGCCTATGTTCCTAAAAATACGTTTTCAGATTTCTTGATTGAAGATCAACTTAAAAAAAATATTCTAGATAAAGGATATGAGCTTCCAACGCCTATCCAAGATCAGGCAATTCCTGTTCTTTTAGAAGGCCAAGACGTTATTGCTACGGCAAACACCGGGACCGGTAAAACAGCCGCATTCTTGATTCCGCTCATTAATAATTTACTCACTAAGAAAACACAACGCGTTTTGATTATGACCCCCACGCGTGAACTGGCTAACCAAATCCAAGATGAGCTTAAAACGTTTGCGCATGGCACGAATCTCTTCGCGGTATTGTGCATTGGCGGAATGAACATTCAACAGCAAATTAGAGAATTAAAAAAGAATCCGCAATTCGTGATCGGCACGCCCGGACGTTTAATGGATTTAGAGCAACAGGGGATGCTTCGATTTAGCTCATTTAACTCTATTGTGCTTGATGAAGTGGATACCATGCTTGATATGGGCTTTATCAAAGACATTAAGCAGATTTTGCAGCGTTTGCCTCAAAAACGCCATTCAATGTTTTTCTCTGCAACGATCCCAAAAACATTGCTTGAGTTAATGTCTGGCTTCTTGCGTAATCCGGCCTCTATTAGCGTGAAATCGCGCCAATCTGCTGAGAATGTGAATCAAGATGTGGTAAAGGTTGGCAGCAAAAATAAAATTGATATTTTGCATGATCTTTTGATCAAGCCCGGATTTACCAAAGTAATTATCTTTATGCGTACCAAGCATTCAGTAGATAAATTAGCACGTGTATTAATTGAGCGTGGATTTAAAGTTGCTGCAATCCATGGTAATAAATCGCAAGCGCAACGTAATAAGGCATTGGCTCTTTTTAAAGATGATAAGGTGCATATTCTTCTGGCAACTGATGTGGTAGCGCGTGGCATTGATATTGATGATGTTTCACATGTTATCAATTTTGATTTACCGCAAACCTATGAAGATTACATCCATCGCATTGGAAGAACCGGCCGTGCTGATAAGGTTGGCCAAGCAATTACATTTGTTGAGTAGTCAACGTTTGTCCTTCGAGATGCGGCTGCGCTGCTCCTCAGGATGAGCGGAAACAGCCCGCTCGTGGTGAGGAGGACTCGTAGAGTCCGTCTCGAACCATGTTCATGCGCTTCGCACATATTCCCAAACCACTTCAAAATGGCAATCTCTGCAGGGCGGAAATCGTTTCCCTTTAACTAAAGGAATCTCTTTCTGCTCTTTTGATATGCACTTATCATGGCTTTTAATGCGATACACGCCGGAAGTTGGACAAACTTCACCGATTTTAAATGTATCTTTTCGATTAGTCATACGAAATCTCCTTTACTTAATATCCTTAATATTGGTCAGATAATACCAGAGCACTAGAAATACGATATATATGCAGATCAGTGTGATTCCTTTAATCCGCTCAACAGCCTTTTTAGAAAGAATATGCTCAGGAGTAGCATTGAGGGCGATGATAAAAAATACCACAAATATGATGCCCAAAAAGAGCAAAAACATATAAACGCTGAGCATCAAATAGCCAACTTGCGGTGATAAAGTATGAAGCACAAAACTATACGCTATAAGCCCTGACACGCTTGCTAAGACGAGCGTGATTGCCATCACGATATCTTGTATCGAGAATGCAAAAATTCCAAAATAGAAGATCACTAAAAGTGGCAAAATAATGAGCAACAGTTGGCGATAATCTTGTTTTGATAATCCCATTGAATAAACCGCTTTGGGTTGCATGCTGGTTGCAGCAGGGCTTATCATTGCTGAAGTGTATCCGCCTTGCGCAGTGTTTTCTACGATTGCCCATCCAGGAGTGTGCAGATTTTTTGAAAGAATATAATTATCTTGATCAATATCAAACACTGCTTGCGTTGGATAGAGAGCATTATTTATCACATTTAAAAATAGATAATGATCGTCAAGTGGGAAACGCTTATAGTTTGGAATGCTGCCAAACTGCACGCGCAGATAATAGAGGGCAACCGTTTTGCCATCTTCAGTTTTTGTGATCACCGGATCAGATTTTTTTAGTATCTCACCTTTGGTAAATGAAAACTTTTCAATCTGTTCGAGAGAAACTTGTTTAGGATCGAATGCAAACCAAATGATTGCATTTACCGTGTATTCATTTTTTATCGCATCAAATTTTAAAAAATCGGTAATATTCAATCCTGTTTTGATGTGCACGATGGATGGTTGATCGGCTTCTGGAGTTAGCAACGATATGCCCGGCTTGCTATCAATAGGATAAAAATGATTGATGGGCCGATAGAGTGATACTCCTAAAACGATAAAGCTGATAACTAAAAGTAAAATTTGGAACGGGATAGAAATAAAATGTGCCCAGTGGAATGTTTTATGCTTCATAATTTTCTCATCTTATTTTTTATGCGCGCCCATATGGCGTGCGCGAATGCTTGCTTCTGCCTTTTCTCGTGTACTTGAATGGGCGATTACGCTCCATTTGCCATTTTTAAATTCAAGAATTGGAAAGCCTTTAGTTTTTGTTTTTTTACCAACTTTATATGGCATAGTTTTTCTCCAATTAACGACTAAAGTGTTCTAATTCGTAGATATCTAATGATTTTTCAATATCTGCGACTTTTTTTACCATTTTTTCAAAGCCGTGCGGGCCGAATAATTTTTCTTCTATTTCATCAAAGGTTCGGCTTAATTCATTGAACCGCTTTTCAGAAACTAATGACCGAACTTGAGGAAATAAAATAGTATCCTCACGCGCTTCATGAGGTCGATACATAGTAATGAATTCATGGAGTAAAGATTTTATTCGTTGATTGATTCTTGAGTTTTTTGAGTCTTTTGTTTTCAAAAGCTTTTGCAATTCTGCAGTGATTTCTCTGCCTTTGTTATGCTGTTTCTTGAGTGTTTTAATGAGATTGGATTCTTTTTTTTGTTTTTCAAAAAGAGGAAATACATAATCCTCTTCAAGTTTTTCATGATAATCTTCCACGAATGATTTTATAATTTGAACTGATTCAGAAAGTGCTTCATTCGGTAATATATTGTAGCGATCAATTTTTTGGATAATCTTCTCATAGATTAATAATACACGGTTGAGTAAGCCATGCTCGCGCATCAAATCTTCTGTTAAAGGAATTGTCTCTTCTGCTACCAAAAGCGCGGATGAAAGGAAAGCTAGAGAAAAATACAGCATACATTTTGCGCGCATAGCTATTACCTCATATCATATAAAATTCTTTGATCTTTATAATGATATAAAGAGCGTATGGCGCACAAGAGTTGTTTGATTATTAATAATATTTAGCCTGTGGTGCTGCCGCTTTTACGTGCGTTTGTCGATTATGGGCAACAGCCATTTCGCCATCATCATCATCGCTGGATACGATTCCGCAAATTGCGGCAATAGAATATCTGCGCAAATAGGTGATATAACTACCAATCGATTGCACATCATTTTTCGGCGGCACAATGCGCACTCTGCTTTCTACCCACTGGCCAGAATTATGGCAAAGCATGGTATGCAGCATGGTTTGGCCATCATCATGCGTGATTATTTGTTGAATGAGTGAAAGACCATGTTTGGTTAATGCTGGGCGTGATGCTTTTACAATCGCTGCTAAATCAGCGTAGCGGGTTTTGAAAAATGGATTTTCTGAAGAGAGTTCAGCCGTTTCCATTTCTGCTTGTGCTTTTGAAAGCGCAGTAAAAAGATCTTTGAGATCTTCTGAGCGATGTGGCTTTGAATCGGTTTTTTTCAGCGTAGAAATTTGATTTGAGATTTGCTGCAATGCAGCGGCAAGTTGTTGCGATTCCATGAATAAGCCTTGGTGTAAAAAATTGTTATATATTTACTACGGTATCATGTTGCAAAAAACTTGCCACTACTTTATTCAGCTGCTTATTTAATAATATCTAAAACATATATAACAACTGCGATTGCTCCCATGCTTAAGCAATTAGCAATAAACACCCAGAGCCATACCCGTTTACGCGAGATTTTAGGGAAATAATACTCGGTGATATATGCTTCTATAATGGTATTGATGATTACATAAATAAAATAAATGCCGATCAGATAGATAGCTTCGTTTATTGCGATCGTGTGGGCAGCAAGCCTATTTATTTTATCTAAGAAAATTACATAAAAAATGGCAAGAGGAATTCGCAAAATTGCTCCTACAAAGGTTGATGCCAAATTCATGAATAAGGTGCACCACGATGCCTGCAAAAAAAGACGAGCTGTGCGCGCATGGATCAGAATGCAAATGCACATATATTCGAGTAGGAATCCAACAGTAAAAGTTATTGCAAGATAAATGCCGGGCCAATTAATAATGTTGGGCAGGATGGCATTTGCATACGCAGGCTCAGTGATTAAAAGCAAAAGTAATGAAAAAAGCAGTAAAAGCATAGAAAGCCCTCATTTTTATGATTTATAGGTTTAAAATGCCACTTTTTCATGAAAAAAGGCAAGAATATGGGCTCCGCAAGCATAATTGCTTGCTCTAAATAATTGACAAGTAGAATAATTATGGTATATTGGCTATCATATGGTAGTTCTCCAGGCTCATTTACAAAGGCCTATCTTTACAAAAACAGCTAACTTAGCCATACTTTTAAGAATAAATCGATCATTACCCGAGAGATTAAAAATTTCTTGTTATTTTAAGGATGCATTATGAAACAAAATAAACACCCAGAGTTGCATGAAATCAACGCACGTTGCGCATGCGGAAACACCTTCGTGACCTCTTCAACTAAAGATGAATTGCACGTTACCATCTGCTCAAACTGCCACCCATTCTATACTGGTGCAGTAAAGTTCTTGGATACTGCTGGACGTATTGAGAAATTCAATAAGCGTTATAAAAAAGGCACAGCTAAAGCGTAAAGGTTGAAGCAATGGCAATAGCCTGGGATTCTTTAGAAAAACGGTATGCGGAGCTTTCTGATAAACTGGCAAGCCCGGATTTAGAAACAAGCAAGCGTACTGCTTTGCAAAAAGAGTTCTCAAGCCTTTCTCGAGTACTCGAAAAGCATAGAGAAATCGTGCAAATCGAGCAAAAAATCGAGCAAACTAAAAAAGAAGTGGCAAGCATGCAAGATGCAGAGCTTGCCCAAATGTTTACTGAGGAACTTCTAGAATTCCAGCAGCAGCTTGTTCAAAAGCAGCGGGAATTTGATGATGTCTTATACCCTGCTGATGAAAATAATGATCGTTCAGTCTATCTTGAAATCAGAGCAGGGGCAGGTGGCCAAGAAGCAGCACTTTTTGTAGCCGACTTGCAAAAAATGTACACCAATTATGCTCAAAAGAATCACTGGCGCGTTACGGTTGAAAGCTTTAGCACTACCGATTTAGGTGGCTTTCGCGAAATTATTTTGCATGTGCAAGGTAAGGGCGTTTTTGGCCATTTTAGATATGAATCGGGCGTGCATCGCGTGCAACGCGTTCCGGCTACTGAGACTCAAGGGCGCATTCATACTTCAACCGTCACGGTTGCCGTGCTTCCAGAAGCAGAAGAGGTTGATATTCAAATTAATCCGGCAGACTTGCGCATTGACGTATACCGTTCAAGCGGCGCAGGCGGCCAACACGTTAACACTACCGATTCTGCAGTTCGCGTGACCCATATTCCTACGGGAGTAGCAGTTGCATGCCAAGAAGAACGCTCCCAACATAAAAATAAAGCAAAGGCGCTGAAGCTTCTGCAATCCCGCTTACTTGCAGCTCAGGTGGAAAAATCTGAAGCTGAAATGCGCAAACAGCGTAAAGAGCAAGTAGGAACTGGTGAACGCGCTGAAAAGGTGCGCACCTATAACTTCCCGCAAAATCGCGTTACCGATCACCAAGTGGATATCACGCTCAAGAAGCGTGATATGGTG
>CAYMRF010000030.1:0-10536 GCA_964392765.1 uncultured Pseudomonadota bacterium | reverse complement strand
TATCATCGATGCGCTCATGAATAAAGAGCGTGAAGATCGTAAGAAAAATCCTGCCCTTATCTCTCAATATTTATAATCCTGATCTATGTTTATTTAGCAACGCTGCTATACTACTGCCTAGTTGTTTTAAATTCCTATAAAGGCAGTAACTTCTATGAACATGCTTAACTATTTTATTGAATATAACCGTTATTTAAACATCGTTGGGATCGCAGTAATCTTTTTAATTGCGTATCTGTTTTCAAAGAATCGCAAAGCAATCAATTTTCGCTTAATTGGCAGTGCACTTGCTCTGCATTTTACTTTTGCACTTATTATGCTCAAAACCAGCTGGGGAAGAGTGGTGGTTGGCAGCATTGCGAACGCTGCATCTAAGCTTTCTATCTTTGCTGATGCCGGAACTGATTTCATGTTTGGTAAATTAGCCGATGCGAGTATGCCATGGGGATTTGTATTTGCTATTAAAGTATTGCCCATCATCATTTTTGTAGGTGCACTTACCGCACTTTTTTATCATTTTGGTATTATTCAAAAAATAGTTGCGGGTATGAACTATATTATTCGCCCTCTTTTGGGCACTAGTGGTGTTGAAACGGTAGCAGCGATTGCCAATAGTATTTTGGGCCAAACAGAAGCAGCTCTTTTTATGAGTAATTATTTGCCGATTATGACGCGTTCAGAATTATTTGTGTATATGACCAGCGGGATGGCAGCAATTAGTATTTCGGTGCTGGTAATGTATGTGATGTTAGGAATTCCCGGAATTCATTTGCTCACGGCTGCGATGATGAGTATTCCGGGTGCTATTTTTATAGCAAAGATTTTATTACCTGAAACTGAAAAATCTTTGGCAGCAAAAAAAATCGATTTTGAATCCAAAACTACCAATGCATTTGATGCGATTGCAAAAGGAACGCTCGATGGTCTTAAGCTTGCAGCAGCCGTTGCGGCAATGCTGATTTCATTCTTGGCATTGATTGCCATGAGCGATTATCTACTCAATCTCTTGAGTATTTATCTTAATCAACTCTTTGCAAACATGCAGCTCAATCTGCAATTGCCTTCTTTGAGCTTGGGTTTGATATTCTCATATGTTTTTGCGCCATTTGCCTATTTACTTGGGTTCACCGGAACTGAGCTTTGGCAAGCGGGCAAATTAATGGGCATCAAAATTGCCGGCAATGAACTTCTTGCGTTTACTGAACTGGTAAAAACCAATGTTTCGCCGCGAACCTTCACTCTTTTGGTTTATGCATTGTGCGGCTTTTCAAATTTTTCCTGCATTGGGATTCAAATTGGCATGATCGGTGCATTGGCTCCAGAGAAGCGTCACACTATCACACAGCTGGGTTTATATGCCGTTTTGGGAAGCGCGCTGGCGAATTTGCTTTCTGCGATGATCGTGGGTTTGCTGTTGTAATTATTAATCAATTTTTGTTAACTATGAATGATTGCTCGATACTTAATCGAATAAAAATTATATTGCAAAATTTTGTGGATAAATCAGATGAAAACTAAATTTATTGTAGTTGCAGGCGGCGTTATTTCTGGTGTGGGCAAAGGAGTTACCACCGCATCATTAGGAAAAATTTTAAAAGAGCATGGGTATAAAACTACGTTAATCAAAATTGACCCTTATATCAATTTCGATGCAGGCACGTTGCGCCCGACCGAGCATGGCGAGGTGTGGGTGACTGATGATGGGGGCGAAATAGATCAAGATTTGGGTACCTACGAGCGTTTTTTAGATGAAGATATCCCAAAACGCAACAATATTACCACAGGCCAGATTTATAAGGCAGTGATTGATCGCGAACGGCGTGGCGAATATTTGGGCCAAACGGTTCAATTTATGCCCCATATCCTTGATGAAGTGAAACGTCGCATTCTTGAAGCATCAGAAGGTTATGAAATTGCTATCATCGAATTAGGAGGCACCGTAGGTGATTATGAGAATGTTCCCTATTTGTGTGCTCTTAAAGGATTAGAACGTGAGTTTGGTGCTGATAGCGTCGCCTATGTCTTGGTAACCTACTTGCCAATTCCTGATCATATGCAAGAGATGAAAACAAAGCCAACGCAACAAGCAGTACGCTTGCTGGGCCAAGAAGGCATTCTTCCTGATTTTATTATCTGCCGTGCAAAACAGCCACTAGATGAAGTACGCAAGAAAAAGATTGAACAATGTTCGCATGTGCATGCTGATCAAATTATCTCAGCGCCTGATATTGAAACTATTTATGAAATGCCGATCTATTTAGAATCGGAGGGCTTAGGCCAAAAAATTTTAAATCATTTTCATCTAACCTCACGATCAACGCCAAATTGGCAGCGCTGGCAACAGCTGGTAAGCACCATTAAGCATCCAGAAAAAAAGGTTAAGATTGCTATTGTAGGTAAATATCTTGATATTGGCGATTTTAGTCTTACTGATAGCTATGTGAGTATCTATTCTGCATTGGTGCATGCGGGCGCACATGTGGGCGTCGGAGTAGAAATTTCTTGGATCAATTCTCAAATATTTGAGAAACAACCCGGCAAATTAGAAGAATTATCCTTGTTTCATGGCGTGATTATTCCGGGCGGGTTTGGTAATTCCGGCGTTGAAGGAAAGATTGCTACGATTGCTCATGTGAGAAATAATAAGATTCCGTATTTAGGCTTATGTTATGGCATGCAATTAGCAGCGGTAGAATTTGCACGAAATAAGTGTGGATTGGGTGCAGCGCATACCACGGAAGTTGATCAAAAAACGCAATATCCAATTATTGATATATTGCCAATGCAAAAGCAATTTCTTGCTGAGCAGGCAATCGGTGGCACTATGCGATTAGGATCGTATAGCGCTACGGTGAATAAAACCAGTAAAGTGGCACAACTCTATCAATCATCTAATAAGATGCAGGTAGATAACAATGCTGCGACCGTAACAGAACGCCATCGCCATCGCTACGAAGTAAATCCTGAATATGTTTCTACCCTTGAAAAGGCTGGAATCTCATTTTCTGGATACCATGAGCGCAAAGATGGCACTAAGCTTATGGAATTCTTGGAATTGCAGGATCATCCATTCTTTGTGGCGACTCAAGCGCATCCTGAATTTAAGAGCAGGCTTAATAATCCAAGCCCACTCTTTTTAGGATTTGTGAAGGCATGCGTGGAACGTGAAAAATTATGATTCAAAATCAAAACATTGAAATCTACATCGTGAAGCCGACTGATTTTAATTCTCGTGGCCAGACAACCGGTTGTTTTGTTGAGCATGACGGCAAATTGCTTTTGTTGCAACGTGGGACGAATGGACGGCATGCGGGAGCATGGGGAAGCCCGGGCGGAAAAATTGAACTCAATGAATCTGCCGAAGATGCAGCGCGCAGAGAGCTATTTGAAGAGACGGGAATTATTGCGCCGGCACTTTCATTAGAGTTTTATGGCACCTATTTTGTTCGCGTTGCTCAAGCAGATTTTACGTATCATTTATTCAAAGTTTCAATGGCTGCACCCCCAGAGGTACGGCTTTCTAATGAGCATTGCAATTATATATGGGTAACACCAAAAGAGAGTGAAACTTTGCCGCTCATGCTGGGACAATCAGAGGCGATAAGAATTATACAGACCTCTTTGCCGTTCTAATTTCATATATTTCTCTCGTATTATCATTGCCTGGCATCTTTTGATAAACCAATGTGCAGTGGCATGGTAAATCATTGGCATTCCCTACCAATTTCTTTGCACTCTTTTCGAAGATTCGTGATACCAAGACTGATGGTGATAGAAAAGTCATCAACACTCCATATCCCATTGATAATCTTAAGAATGCATTGTTAGGAATATATTGTGTTATTTGATGCTGTATTTGCTCAATAACTGTTTTGTGTTTCAAGCATACGTAAGCAGAACATGCAAGTCCCAATACCGCACCAGCTGTGTATGATTTATCTATTATTTGCTTTTTCAAAGTAGCATATTTGTTGGGCGCACTTTTGATCAATTGTGTATATGGGAAAGGGTTATGGGTCAGATCAATACGACAATCCAATGCATTATCCCAATCAATCTCAAAACAATCTTTATCAATAGCGGTGATTCCATTATTCATTAAATAAAGATTAAATGCGCCGTGAATCCCTTCAAATTGCGCTTTATGCAAATGGTTGATCTTATTTCCAGCAAGATCCAAGGTGGCAAGCTTCGGAAAGCGACCAAATGACTCAACTTTAAAATCAGTAATTTCTTGATTTTTAAGCGTTATCCGATCGAGATATGCGGGATTAAATCCAGGAATAGCACAGATCATCTCAATGTCATTCATCGACCGTATTTTCTTGGTGAAACCGAGATAAATTTTGATGTGATAAATCTAAATGCCAGCCCTGCCGAGGGAAAAGAACGCGCCATCGGGCATCAGTATTGTCATTTTGAATGTAACGATCTATAAAATCTTCAAAAAAATCACCAACGGTTGGATAGTATGGTAAATATTTCTTTGCTATTTTTAGAAAATGCTTTAATCGAGGATCAGGTTCTTTGCATTCCATTTTTTCATAAAAAACTTGTGCTATTTTTGCGGTTGTTTCTTCAGGGATGCTCATATACAATGCCAACTCAAAAAGATCAGCCAACCGCTCAGAATTTATCCCTGTAATTTTCTGAGTTCCTACAATGCAGTTCATAAGAGTTCGTATATTTTCTTTGGTAAGGGTCTTATTTTTACAATCAGAAAAACTTAAGCAATCAGTTTGGACTTCAGCATCAAGCAAATCCTTATATATTTCACATGCTTTAAATGCTTCAGATTGTCGCTCAGTCAAAACAAATTGATCGTTGTTGAGGTCGGTTATAGCGAGCTTTTCAGGCATTCCAGTCGCCTTTAACGCAGGAAAAGCCAAAAATAAGAAAAATAACGATTTCTTCACAGTAAAATATTCCATTTTATTGAAAATTAGCCATATTTAATTATAATTCTACCTGATATATTAAAAATTGCAAATTATTACAGGTAGAAACTTTGACCTCAAAACGCTGCTTTTAGGGGGAAAATTACCTCTTGGTAGGTATTTTAAGTAATAAAGCCTATATTTGATTGCGTCGATCAAACAGCCTTACAAATGCCGAAAATGCCCTCAATGTATTCAATTTGAATAATTGACCGAAATATGTTAGACAATACTAACCTATAAAGCTATAATAAATTGCATTATAGTATTTCCTTTAAATGCGGATAAATTATGAAATCGATAACTCCAATAGTTAGCCTAATAGCGGCATTAGCTGCTTCCGATACTTTTGCCGTGCAAAAATCACAACCTCAAATACTTTCCGAAGCTATCAATGAACTTCACCAAAAGGTTAAAAAAATTGAAAGAGACAAAAATGATGAGATTCGCACGGCCTGCGATGAATGTGACAATCTTGAGAAATCTCAATCAAAATGGGTAAAGGAATATATGCGTGAATGGAGGCTTCAAGAGAAGATAGAAGCTGCTCTGCGCGGTAAAGAAATGCCGTATAGAGTGTCAAAATTAGCCTATACTGATTTACCTCCTGCCAATCCCCAAGATTGCAAAAAGTATGTGATACCCACAATTGATCGTATTTATGAGTATAGAAGCAGCCCCTTTGCATTTGCCATGGTATTGCGGTTCCATCTATATCATACCTTATTTCCTAAAGAGGAAGAAAAAGCAGAGTTTCCATTCCATCTTAATTCGTGCCAATAGCTAATTTATAGTAGGGAGTTGTAAAGCCTGTATCGGCTACCGCTTTCAGACTCTCATCAAGAATATATTTCTCGTATCTTTCTTCGATTGCCTGATCAAGCACTTTTTATGTGTTCAGTTTCGCCTTTTACTATAATAACTGGTACTGGTTTTTGAAAATCAAGGTCATCATCTGCCCATGCTGCACACGAATTAATCGTCATCAGACTGAATAAGAATGTTAACACTTTGAAGTTATGGAATATGGTTATTGTTTTCATGATTTGCGGCTCGTTTTGCATAAAAGATGTTTTATTTTGATAGAAAAAACACATACAATATAGCATACGCAAATAAAAAACTACTATAAGGCGCAAAACTTATAAAGGATATCTATGAAAATACATTATCGCTCTCTCGCTATTGTTTAATTTTATCTCAGTGTGCGCTATGAATACCGATCAACTTGCTGACGTTCCAGCTCCTTTAGCAGAGCCACAGATAGCACATCCTCTTTTATTTGCAGCTTCTGATGGCGCACTTCCAACTATCAAAAAATTACTCGAAGATGGCGCTGATCCAGATGTTCGCTGCGTTAATGAGAGCACACCTTTGATGTATGCGATACTGAATTCTCATAATGATGCGGCTGATCTCTTATTGAAAAGAAATGCAAAAACTGAACTGCGCGATTGTCAAGGCCGAACCGCCTTGGTTCATGCGGCATGCGAAGGTAATATTAACGGAGTAAAATTATTAATACGATACGGGGCCGCACCATCATTAAAAGTCCCCAGAAGTTATTATGCGCTTGTTCCTCTTCAATATGCAACTGAGATACATGCAATATTGGAGGCGGCAAGCCATCCAGTAAATGATTGAATTCCTTATGTATTTCGTGAAACAATGATAGAAATGTTGAAGTCATATAAAGGTAATTAATTATACTGGATGATTCCATGAATAAAACAGTCGCATTTCAAACTGTTTTTGCTTTTGCAATTAGTACTGTTACATGCATTTTTTCTTGTGAAAAAGCTACAATGCCATCAAAGCAGACTTTATTAATTCAAGCGCTTTCAAGTTCAGCATTCTTAGATTCAGTAAAAAAAGCTATCGAACCTATTATAAACACCATTGTTAAGGAAGAGCTTGGGCTAGACAAGAGTTATGACTTTAAATTTTTTTCCGTAAAAGAAAATCAGATGCTCACGCTTTATTATATTTTCGGAGTTAATGAATCAGAGATGCCGCTATTGGTATCGCTTTTCGATTCAATAAAACAAAAATTTCTTGCATATTCTTATGATGTAAATCTTACTACGAATTTAGAATATTTTGGCGGGGCTCAATGATGAGCTTGTTATTAAAGTTCAAGACGTTACTGGAAATCTTTCTCGGATAAACCAGGCGATAAAATCAATTATGCATCAAGAGAACAAAAAATATCATAACGCGCATCATGTTGATCTTTATGATGCACCATTCAGTGAGAGATATACCTATATTCCTCATATAGGCCTGGGACGTTTACACTCAGGAGCTATCAAAGAACATGTGAAAAATTTTGCCGATTTCGATCGTATTTTTAAGCGAATACAAGATCGAACCAAAGATGCAACAATTGAAGTTATCAAGAGTTTATTAACAACAAACAATCAAAAAATTATTTTTAACAAGTTTCGCCTCTATCACTCGCAAAAACGCGCTTCGAGTATAGAAGCTGAGATTAAAAAATAGAAAGGAAACTCCTTTAACAGAATTATATTGAATTCTAAGTAGATACATGCGCAGGAAAATTAGATCGGCAAACAAACATGAATAAAAACTTATTATTTTCTCTTTCATTATAAGCAATTTCGCATTAGCACTTATAAACCTTTCCTTTGGTGCCCTCTCAAGAGCTTGTTTAATAGATGATAAGGTAACATGATGAGATTCCAGCATTATAGCCAAATATTCTGTGTTGGTGGATGGACCAAACGAGATTCAGGTTCCAAACCAAAGCGCACGTGAGGTATTTGTGCCCCTGCTCTTATCAGGCATTGAGCAAGAAGAGGACTTTTATAGATATCTATTGCGAGGCAAAGCGGAGTATTTTTTTTGATAATTTTTACTCTCTAGATCAGCTTCTCTGGCAACAAGAGCTTGGGCTATCTCTAAAAGATCTTTGTCACGATCGTCAAACCTAAATTCCTTTGCAATGTGATGCAGAATTGAATTATTGCCATGCCATACACCACAGACATTTGGTTTAATTCTTTTTTGCGCCAAGAGAAATTTAGTGATGGCATGTCTTTTGTGGAGTACTGCAATATACAAGGCAGAAAGTTCCTCATAGGGAGATTCTCCGCAACTCATATTAATATCGATTCCTTGTGCAACAGATTCTTTTACAAGCTCAAATTTATCAAACATTACCGCATGGAAAAATCTTTGCTTGGGCGAAAGTAATCGTACATCACCAAGCGGAGTCATGCCTTGAATCGAGTAAGGGGTGATTAAAGAAAAAATAATAAGCCATAAAAGCATGTTCTAACTTTTCCTTTTTTCCTTTGAGAGTTTTCATAAACCCTATAGTGTTTTTGATGCCAGTTCTATATAATTGTGAAAAATTAAATATTCATACCTAAAATCATAAATAGCTCAAAACATCGGCAAGGTTTTTTAATAATGCAGAAAAATATATTGGGAGCCATCCTAATAACCATTTTGAATTGTTCACTCACTTTTGCTATGCAAAAGAACAATGAAACTGATCGCGAAGAAAGTAAAAAAGTAGAAAAGCTAAATATTGTTCAAAGTCAGATGCTTCCAGATGGTAACTCTTTACATTTTTTTATGGAGCTGGCAAAGAAAATGGCATGTTTTGCACAAGCACATTCAGCAGCCACGAGATTTTTAAAGCCTACCTTAGTTAACCCGTTAAAAAGTGCATATTTAGGAGCATCTTTTCAGGGCGAGACTATCATCTTGAGAAATTTAAAAGTACTGGGCTTAATACCCCATAAAGACGATTGTTTAGGGGTAGTTCACGCTAAGCATTTTGGCAAAGAAATGATAAACCTTATCGCATTGAAATCCCATAAGAACTTTCCTATAATCTCCACCACTGGCAAAATTAAAGCAGTTAAATTTTATAAGCTTTTGAATGATAAATTGATGGCAAGGATGTTAGTTTCTGAAAAGGAAAATGAAACTTCACCGCACAAAATACTTAAAAAGCGTGGAATCGTCTGGTCAACTGATCTTTCTCAAATTGAAAGAGATTTCATTATTAAACAATACAAAACACCAAAGAGATCTGATGCATATGGGCAATTCATGCGTGGCGCTGAAAAATTGGAGATGCATGAAAGCCTCGAGATGAAAGATGGCGCCTCGTTTCATTTCTTTGTTGAACCACTCACTAAAGAAGTATGTTTTGCGCAAGCTGCTTTTCCCCCGGCTGGTTTTGTGGAGCCCTCAATTTTTACTCCTTTGCAAAGTGCAGCTTTGACCACTGCACATGAGGACCAGCAATTAGTATTAAAAGAACTAAAAGCATTGGGGTTCATCAGATTTGATAACAATATAATGGGAGTTGTCCATGCTCAAACGCCGGAATGCGCGCAATCCCCGACTAATAAGGAACAAATTGCATTAGCTTCACTCAGACCGGACGTGGAGGTTACCGCGCTCAAAACGAGCGGAAAAATCAAAGCACTCTCCTATTTTAAACTTAAAGATGGGCGCTTGATGGCAAAATTAATCGCAACCAATATTGATAAGTCCATAACAAAAACAGGGGTAATATATAAGCGCGATCTTTCTGGAATCGAAGGAAAATTTGTAATAAAACATTATAAGCCATCAACTATTTGAAGATTTGCAAAAGAAAACATGAAATTTTTGTTCTATTTAATTATTTTTCTAGCTTTTCCCTTCAATGCGATGCAGTTCCAAAGCTATAAAAGAATTGTTGAAAAAGCAAAAGATACAAGTCAAGAAGCAGATTTTCATGATATTGCTCGGTATCTTGTTGCAGGGCGGGATAGATCAAATGCAGAACTTAAAGCGATTCGCCAAATGTTTCGCATTGCCGTAGAACGAGGGTACCCCAAGAGTGTTGCAGTTTTATTGCCGCATGTGCCTTTCGGAGTAACCAAACAATATGATGAGTTGCAGGAGCGTCTCAAAACTGAAAATTTCAACGCGAATCAGCGGCAAACGTATAAAAAAATTTCAGGAATGTTATTAAAGATCGCCCTAGGGCCAGAAACAAAAAAAGAAAGATCTTTGCTGCATAAATTGCCCGTTGAACTGATGAATCTTATTTTTGAATATTATACCCCTTATATACTCCCCTGTTGCCGACCATACAGAATTGCGGGACCACCCTTTATTTACGAAGATAGATATTAAGAGATAATAATATTTTGCAACACTATCAAGCTTTTCTCCAACGAGAAAAATGAAAACAATTATTGCGTTTCTTTCATCATGTCCAGTAAGATATAAGGCAATAATAATTACGTTAAGGAGAACAGATTATGCAAAAAAGGCTATTATTTCCCCTTCTGATTGTGTCTGCCATTTCAGCAAGCATGCAGGGAATGGAATTAAAAAAGGTCATGACAGATTCTAACTGGAATACACTCGAAAAAGAATTGGAAGAAGTGACCAAGACTATGGCAAGGCCGATAGCTTTTGAAAAATCATTTGACGTTGCCGATGCCATAAAAAAGAAAGTTAAGCCATTGGCAGAGAAATTACATGCAAATTATAAGCAAAATAAGCCAATAAATGATTTGATGTCTCATATGACAGTGCGCCTTGATAATGCGGCTCATGCTTT
>CAYMRF010000029.1:0-16943 GCA_964392765.1 uncultured Pseudomonadota bacterium | reverse complement strand
CTTTATTTGCATAAAAAATCTGAACTAAAAGAAGATGGCTTAGGTACCCTCTTTACCATTACAGCGCCGATAAAACATTTGAGCTTAGATATTGAAAATGATGCCCAGAATCCTCGATGTGTATTGCTCCGCATTAGATCACAAAGAGAGTGCCACCCGCCACTTAGATCATGTATGCTCAATCTGAGCAAACACGATCTTGAAGAATAATATAAGGATCATTATCGTGAAAAATAGAATATTCTCTTCTCTCTTGCTGGGATTCCTGCTATTCCAGTCATGTCCAATAAATGCGACCATCTCAAACGCAACAAAAATCAAATTTGCTCTTGGCTCCGCACTTTCAATCGCCAATATTGCCGCAATAGTTGATCTACAAAAAGACTTTCAAGAAAATAAATCAGGGATAGGACGAGCCCAAGGAATGAAAGCAGCGTTTACACTACTGGGAATGACAGGATCAATAATTTTTTTAGGAATTCCTGCATTATTATTGCTTGGTTCTGCTATAGAAAACCTTAACCAGGTTAATTAATAAATATACCAAAAAAAACATGCCGCGATGTTATTCGCGGCTTTCTTGTTTTAAAAATCAGTGAAGATTACTTTTTGATCTCTTCTACAATCTTATTTACTTTTTCTCCCGCTTCAACAGCTAAAGCATGAGCAGCTTCTTTAACTTCCTCAATCTTTGCAACAAATGGAGATTCTATTTTTTTATCTTTTCTAGCCAGCAGATAACTATCGGCAAAAATCTTAGATGCTTGCGCACCAACAGTAACTCCCGCTACTGCCCAAATTAAAAAGCTTCCCTGCTTTTGCGTAAGTGCTTTACGTAAAACCGCAGCAAGGCAAAGTCCTGCGATTTGTGGACGCTGCGAAGTTTGCTCAAAACCCCACTCAAGTACGGTTGCAGCTGCTTTTTTCATATTTTCAGGAATTTGTTCAAAATCATTATTCCATTCAGCGCGAATCAATGATGCGGTTGAACATAATGCAAGAACCAGTAGTAAACGTGAGAAATGTATCATGTGAACATCCTTTTAGTTGTAAAAATAGTATGAAATATCAAACTGGGATACAAGAATATCAAATAGATTAAAAAGAGTGAATTATCCTTAGAATAAGAAAAAGATTAAAAAATGTAGCGAGGGCCTAGCGGCTTCTGGTAACCCCAATTCGAGGACATAGGTCCGCAATAGCGCATTTTGAGCAAAAAGGAGATATCGGCACGCAGATATTTTGGCCCCATTGGACCAGTAAATGGTTATATTCAGTCCAATATTCGGGCGGCAGAATCTTCATAAGCTCTTGTTCTGTTTCTTCAGTCGTCTGAGTTTTTACCAATCCTAATCGATTAGAGACTCTATGAACATGGGTATCCACGCAAATGGCAGGGATATCAAAAGCTACTCCTAAAACCAGGTTGGCCGTCTTGCGCCCTACTCCTTTTATAGAAAGCAACTGCTCCAGATCAGAGGGCACATTACCCTTAAAACGGGCAAGTAGATCTTTGCTTACTTCATGCAAAAGCTGGGCTTTGCGGCGATAAAAGCCGGTAGGATAGATTAATTTCTCAATTTTGGGGATAGGAAGCTTGAGCATCTGTTGCGGAGTTTTTGCATGCTCAAAGAGGCGAATCGAGGCTGGCAGGCTGACTGTATCTTTAGTTCTCAGGCTCAAGAGGCAGCTGATGAGGATCAGATAGGGGTCTTGGCCATACTTTTTTACTATAGAAGTGGATGCCGGTTGCTCCATTCCCTGAGTGGCCTTTCTTAAGATCTTGATAATGGCTATAGCCCGATCTCGTTTATCCACCAGGCATCCTTAGAAATAGGAAAGATGAAGTGATTGTTTAAACTTCTAGATGTGCTAGGATGATCTTAAGCACCACCTGGAGGGCCGTCGCTTAATAAAACGCGGACAACTGCTAGTAGTATCAAAAGCGTATTAAAATTAACTTTCTCATGGAAAATTAATGAGTGAAAATATTTCTTCATAGTTCGACTCCAAAAACTGTTAATTATATTAATAATAACATTATAACGGCTACATTTTTTGATAGCAATAAAATAGATTATGAATAACATTTTTTCGTTCATAGAATTTGTGTTTGGAAGTTATCCCTTTTTGATAGCTATCAGTAGTATTTCATTAGTAATTAAAATTTACATTCTACGAATTCTTGTTGCACAAGGGTTACGCTCTTCGTTACTTAAAAGATCACGAATGTATCTTTTTTTTGTTTTAATTGGTGCCTTATTTGCTGATTTAGCTTGGATTGCTCTGTCAATAAGAGAATACATTATCCCGCATCCAGATATTATTTTACATTCTCTTTTACTTTTCTTCATTAGAATCTCATGGGTTTTCTTTGCCATTGAATATCAAGTTTTAGCCTTATTTATTGAAAACTTAGTAGACCCTAAAAGCAAAATAAAAATACGACAAATCATCCTTATCTCTATTACTACTATTTTTGTTTTGATTTTTGCATATTCAGCCTTCGGAACCTTTTTATCTCTAGAGCCAACATGGCTTCAGTTAACTATGCAAGGATGGTTCCCCTTTTATGGAATCTTTATTCTAATGTTAAGCACAATATTTTTTTCTCTTAAAAAATTAAAGAAAAAATATGTCCCAAGAATTCTTAAAAAACAATTTTTAACTCTCATCCAGTTTCTGATTATTCCTAGATTAATTTCGGATATCATCCAATATTATCCATTTCGCTTTTTTCAAGGTCATTTTAGCAACTGCTATTCAATCATCGGCATATCTACTGCTTTGCTCACAATAGCTCTATATTTCTGTACTAAAAAAATTATCGGCCTTCGATTTCTGAATTTCCAAAATCACGTACAAGAGCATCATCGTTTCAATTTCGTGAACGGGTTCAAAGATACGCTCGAAGAGCTGGCAAGAGCCACGAACATAAAAGAGTTAGGGCACATCTCTCAATCATTCTTTAAAGAAGCTTTCCAGATCCCCGGCAGTAGAGTAACTCTTTATTTGCGTAACACCAATATTGAAGAAACAGGCAATTATCGCGCTGAATTATCAGAGATTGAAACAGTCGCGGAAGCATTTTTAAGCAATACTGATCCGGAACTAGAAAAGTGCATCAATAAAGTTAAAATTCTCATTTATGATGAGATCGATTTCAATAATTTCTATGATCCAAATTATGCAGATACCACGATTATCCAATTTATGGATGAGATTAATGCCGATATCTTCTTGCCTATTTATAAAAATCATTCAATTATCGGCTATATCGTGATCGAGCGATTTGCTCGCTTTAATGAATTCTATAGCCATATTGAGCGGGATGAGATGCTCGTTTTTGCCAGCTATCTGGGCAATATCATCAACTTACTGCAAAATCGCAATTTAGAATCACTCATTTACCAAGAAAAAGAGCTTAAAGAAGAGCTGTATCGCAAGCACCAAGAAATTAACCAGTATAAAGAGAGTATTCATTCATTTCTCAAGAATAATAAGCAAAAAGAGATTGGTATTATCTTTTATAAGAATCGCCATTTTGTCTTCGCTAATCAGGCATCCAAAGAGATTATTAAGATCAATATTAATACTAATTTAGGCTCTCCGCTTACTAAAGCGCTCCGCACTATTGCCCAACAAGTAGAAGAGTATAAAGCACCGCAAAGCTGTATCACCAAAAATAGTGATGGCGAAAGAATCGTGATTAGTGGCGTGCCGAATTTAGAAAAGAATCATGTGATCATCACCGTCTATTATCCGGATTTTACTGATATTCTTACTACTCAAGTGAATCACCTTAAAGATCCAAGCGCGTGGGATTATCTGCTTTATTTAGAGACTACCCGGCCTGGCCAGCTCATAAATCAACTTATTCCCGGTTCAGGCGAGCAACTGTTGCAATTCAAGATTAGCTTACTACAAATTGCCTTGAGCAAAAAAGCACTCCTTCTTGAGATGGCATCCGATGATTTAATGCCAACCGTGGAATTATTGCACCATATTAGTATGCGTACTCATCTGCACGTGTTCACGCTTCAAGGGCCAAGTAAAAATGCTGAGATTGCTATTAAGCTCTTTGGCATCAATCCCCTTTTTGGCGCAAGCACCGATACTAATAAACCGTTACTTGAGAAGCTTGATGGCAATGGCACGCTTTTTATTCAAAACATTGAATTTATGGATTTAGAATCCCAAGAATATTTGGCTGAATTTATTAAATATGGCTATTATCGCATCTTCAAAAGCAATCAGCGCATGACTAGCTCAGTGCGCATTATTTGTTCTACCAATCAAAACCTGCAAGCACTCGCGCAAGAAGGATTGTTTAGCCAAACATTATTAAATGAATTAAAAAAGACTTGCGTGAGCATGCCATCATTACTCACGTTGCCTGAAACTGAGCTTACTGATTTAGCACAAGGGTTGGCAGAACAAGCAATTAAAACAGAAGACTTTAGAACATTGCTGGATCTGAATCATAAAGATAAAAATAAGATTATTCAAAGCAAGCCTGCTAGCGTTCATGAACTAAAAATGCGCGTGAAGCAGTTACTCTTGCAAAAATCAAAAGAGAATCATATTGATCAAGAAGTTCATTTTGATCCCGCGTATGAAATTTCCGATCCAGAACTAGTGCAAGCAGCACGATTAGGCAAGCATGCATTGCGCGATCAGCGCATGATGATCATGCTTTGGGAAAAGTTTCAAAATCAAAACAAAATTGCTGCATTTCTTGGCGTGAATCGCTCTTCTGTTAATCGCCGCTGCAAAGAATATAATCTCATCTAAAAACGCCGCACCATTTTGCTATTTTTACTACTCTCCGTAATCTTTTGATAGCTTTCTATTAAAGTTATGTTAAAATTCGTGATCTAATGATCATTATTACCAAGGTGGAAGACTATCAAGAAGGAAACCGATGGCAAAGGTTAATGACGCTAACATGCTCGCTATCTTCGTAAGATTGAACATATATTCTTCCCCTTATAGAAAAACGTTGAAAATAATAAATATTTTTTATCTACTTAACAAGGTAGTAGTATAAATTGTCTTTATAACGAGATCAATAATCATGGTTGAAGTATTCAAATTATTTAATACACCAGAATTTCTATGCTCAACGATTGTTATTTCTCTATTTCTTAAAATAATACTTCTCACTATTTTAGTTCCGCAAGCAGTTCGCTCTCATTCTTTTCAAAAAACATGCCTTTTATTAATTACTGTTTTAATTGGTTCAGCCATTGGCGATTTTGCCTGGGTAGTTAACTTAGTTCAACTTATTTTTATTCCTACCATTTCATATGCTACTGTTTTGTTTTTTATGCGCATTGCATGGGCATGCCTTATTATTCAATATCACGCTCTTGCGTTATTTATTAGATTTTTGACAGAAAAAAAATTCGTTCTCTCTCTCTTTCAAAAAGTTTTAATTCTCACGAGCGTTTCATTTTGCTCATATTTTTTTTATTTATCGATTTTTGGTGATGATTTCTCTAATGAAACGCAACGGCATCTGGCAATGCTCAACATATCTTCCCAAAGTTTTTATCAAGAAATCACCATCATGAGATTAAGCATTATGTATATTTTGCTTGGTTTGATGTTTCCTATCATATTTACTGCCATAACTCATATTCGAAAAAAAAATCTGCCAAAAATTTTACATCACCAGATTTTAGTATTATTACGCTTCCTGCTTATCCCTTTTTTAGTTGCAGAGTTATTGACCGCACTCAATTTTGTATTTGCGCCCATGAAAACGTATAAATACGCTACGGTGGGTATCTCAGCAATTTTGATTACGTATATAATTTATTATTGCATTCGCAATATCATGGGTTTACGATTTCTCAATTTCACGAGTCACGTGGAATCCAAGCATTCATTTAACTTTGTAGATAATTTTAAAATTATTTTAGAACAATTAAGTTTTGCCGGCACGAACGCCGAATTGATCCAAATTACTTCCACCTTTTTTAAAGAAGCATTTAATGTGCCCAGCCGCAAAGTTACGCTCCATATTCGTAAATCAATCGCAAAAGAAGCTTTGTTTCACGCGCAAGAGTTGGATGCAGCCGTAGAAGAATTTTTTTCTAATCATTCTTCCTCAATATGCGCCTATATTAATCAACATAAAATTCTTATTTATGATGAGCTCGCGTTTAGTAATTTCTATACCCAAGAGTCTACTCGCACCGCATTGATCGAATTTCTTTCCCGAATCAATGCAGAAATTTTTTTGCCAATCTTTGAAAGAAATCGAATTATTGGTTTTATAATTATAGAAACCAATTCACGGCCGCAACATCTGTATAGCAATATTGAGCGTGATGAAATGCTCGTATTCGCCAGTTATTTAGGCAACATTATTAATCTGTTGCAAAATCGCAATTTAGAATCATTAATTTTGCAAGAAAAAGAGCTCAAAGAGGAGCTGTATAAAAAACAACAGGAGCTCAACCAGTATCGTGAAAGTATTCGCTCATTCCTAAAAAATAGTAAACATAAAGATATTGGAATCATCTTCTATAAATATCGCCGTTTCATCTGCGCTAATCAAACGGCCAAAGAGATGATTAAAATTAATATTAATGCGCAAGAAGGCCATCCTATCACCCGTGCGCTCAAGCAAGTGGCACGGCAAGTGCAAGAATATAAATCACCGCAAACCATGATGATTCAGGATCATAATGGCAATCGCTTGGTGATCTCAGGTGTTTCAAATTTAGAACAAAATAATGTGATTCTCACCATTAGCCATCCGGACATTGTGGATATCGTGAGCAAACAAATTGGGTTACTCAAAGATCCTTCTAAATGGGATTATGTGCTTTATCTAGAAACCACTAAACCGGGCCAACTTATTAATCAACTGATCCCGGGCAACGGAGAAATGTTGCTCAACTTTAAAATAAGCCTCTTGCAAACAGCATTGAGCAAGAAAGCAACCCTTCTTGAGATGCCACCAGAAGATTTAATGCCGATGATAGAGCTCTTGCATCATATCAGCACACGAGAAACCCTCCAGACTATTACTTTACAAGCACCTACTAATCCGATGGAGATTGGCGCCAAACTTTTTGGTATCAATCCTATTTGGGGAGCGCAACAACAAAAGCCTTTTATGGAAAAGCTTGATGGCAATGGCACCCTCTTTATTCAAAATATTGAATATCTTGATCGCGAAACCCAAGAATATTTGGCAGGCTTCTTGCAATTTGGCTACTATCGCATGTATAAAAGTGAACATAAACTCACCAGCGATGTGCGTATAATTTGCTCTACTAATCAATCATTGCAACAGCGGGTTGAAGAAGGCACTTTCTCTCAAGCATTATTCAATGAACTCAAAAAATGTTCTCTGTGCTTACCTTCTTTAGAAGAGCTTCCGGATCGGGAATTGAATGATCTTGCACAGGGCTACACTGATCAAGCAATCAAAACCAATGATTTTAAAAATCTTTTAGAATTAACGGAGAAAGATCGCAGTAAAATCGTGGGCAATCGTCCCGTGAGCTTGCAAGAGCTTAAAAGCCGCGTACAACAGTTATTGGTGAATAAATCTAAAAAAAGTAACATAGAGCAAGAGATTCAATTTAATCCTGCTTATGAGATCTCTGATCCTGAATTAGTCCAAGCAAGCCAGCTGGGAAAATACGCACTGCGCGATCATAAGATGATGGTAACGCTCTGGAATAAATTTAAAAATCAAAATAAAATTGCTGCCTTTTTAGGCGTGAACCGCTCTTCAGTGAACCGCCGATGCAAAGAATATAATATCGATATGCAATCAGAAATGTAAAAAAGGAACTCTCATGACGTATGTAAATTCTGCTAATGCGCCAGCCGCTATTGGCCCGTATAGCCAAGCAATTGCCGCGCATGGCATTCTTTTTCTCTCGGGCCAGTTAGGCTTGGATCCACACTCTATGCAGTTGGCGGAGGGCATTGAAGCGCAAACCCATCAAGTATTAAAAAATATGAAAGCAGTTCTGGCAGCCGGCAATAAGACGTTTGCGGATGTAGCAAAAACTACTATTTTCTTGATTAATATGGATGATTTTGCCCAAGTGAATATTATTTACGCTGATTACTTTGGAGATCATCGGCCAGCGCGCAGCACAATTGCGGTTGCGAAGTTGCCTAAGAATGCATTAATAGAGATTGAGTGTATAGCGATATAATGGTTCGATACGGACTATGTCCTGCTCCCAGCCTCCACTTATCGGGGCCTTCCGGCTCGGCAAGTTTCGGCGGGCAGGCACCATGAAATGGAATTGTTTTTGCGAGAAAAAATTAACCCCGTTCGTGGTGAGTAGCGAGCAGCGCGAGCGGTATCGAACTATATAATTAATTGAAATCATATAAAAAACGGCCGTATGGATTCGAGACGCCTCACTTTGTTCGGCTCCTCACCACGAACGGCCTTAAAAATAGCTTCGTATTCTTGTTAAACTCTCGACCTAAAGTTAATTAAGGAGGCCAGATATGTTCGCACAATTACTTGAAGCAAAAACTGATTTTCTCACCTTTATGCGCGTGGAAAAAAATCTTTCACTCCATACGTTGCGCGCGTATGAAGGGGATCTCAAACAATTCTTCTCATTTTGGCAACAATTGCCCGAAGCAGATCAAAAACACTTAACTCCTCGCCAGATTATTGAACGGTATCTAGTAAATTTGTTTCATAAAAAAATTGATAAAAGCACCATTGCGCGCAAATTCTCCTGTTTTAAATCATTTGAGAGATTTTTAAAAACACGCGGTATCGAGCTTAAACTCAAATTGCAACGTCCACGCCTTGATAAAAAATTACCTATTTATTTAAGCGTAGATGAAGTATTTTATTTGCTCGATGCAATTCCCAACGAAAAGCTTCCTACTAAAAAGCCGGCGCGCGATAAAGCAATTTTCGAACTGCTTTATGCTACCGGAATTCGCTGCTCCGAGCTAGTATCTATCAAAGTAAAAGATCTTGATTTAATCAATAAAACGATTCGCATTAAGGGTAAAGGGGCAAAAGAGCGTATGGTGCTCTTTGGGCAAAAGGCGCATGAAAAACTTACCTATTATTTTCAAAATGAGCGCCCCAAACTTGCAAATCCCGAAGAACATATTTTTTTGAATAACCGTGATGAAGCACTCACCACGCGAAGCGTGCAGCGTGTATTTGAAATGTTTCGCACCTTTTTAAAAATTGAAAGAAAAATTACTCCTCATAAAATTCGCCACTCATTTGCAACTCATCTTCTCAACCAGGGCGTTGATTTGCGTACCGTGCAAGAATTACTCGGGCATAAAACGCTTGCAAGCACGGAGAAATATACGCACGTGAGTCTTGAGGATCTAGCTAAACTGTGCGACACTATTCATCCCATGAATACGAGTTTGAAAATGAAGAAAGAATAGATGAATTACCAAGCACCATTACTCACGACTAAAATTAAATCGGCCGCATGGGTGCTGAGTATTGTATTGCTTTTCATCATTGTACGCTTGTTTCATCTGCAAATCATTTTGCAACATAATTTTTACACCAAAAGCCAAAAGAATTTTTTACGCATCGAAACCATTCCGCCTCTACGCGGCACCATTCTTGATCGTAACAATGAATTGCTGGCGACCAATCGCCCTACTACCAATATTTTTTGGCAAGGAACGGGCAAAGCGAAATTTTCTGAAGAGCAACTTAAAACCATGGAGCTTTTGGAAACCATTTTAGGCAAGCAGTTGCTCACGGATGAGCGCACGCTCGAAAATATAAAGTTTGCTGAACGGCGCTATCAAAAAGTATTGCTGGCTTCTGATATTCCGTTTGAGCAGCTCAGCCAAATCGCCGAACAACTTTCTGAGCAAAAGAATATATTTATCACTACTCACTTTAAACGCTTTTATCCGTATAAATCGTTTGCCAGCCATTTACTAGGCTATTTAAACCGAATCGATATGGAAATGTTTGGCAAAATGGGACTTGAGAAAATCTTTGAAGATACTCTCAAAGGAGAGCGAGGCCAGAAATTAAAGACTATTAATTCTGTAGGAAGAAATCTTTCTGAAACAGAAGTAAAAAAAGCCGAAGCGGGTAAAAATATTCAAACTACACTTGATATTAATCTGCAGCAGATTGTTGAAAAAGTATTTCCTGAAGATTTCGTGGGAACCTTTATTATCATGGATCCGGCCGATGGCGGAATCTTAGCGCTGCTTTCACGCCCTACTTTTGATCCGGCATTATTTCTTGAACCGATGCAAGAAGAGGATTGGAAATCTTTACAAGAAAAAAAGCCGTTTCTCAATCGCGCTTTTAATGCCCTCTATCCTCCCGGTTCTATTTTTAAACTCGTGAGTATCAGCGCACTTCTTGAACAAAAATTAATTACTCCCGATAGCTGTTGGAACTGCCAAGGGTATAGCGAGTTTGCCCATCGGCAATATTATTGCAACAATCGCACTGGTCATGGATGGCTAAATGTGGAGCAATCATTGGCCCATTCCTGCAATATTCTTTTCTATGAGCAAGGCAAAAAGATACATATTGATACGCTTGCCGACTATGCCCATCGCTATGGATTAGGTGAAAAGACTGAAATCATGTTTGCAGAAAAAGAGGGATTGATTCCCACTGCTGCATGGAAAAAAAGAGTAAAAAATGAACGCTGGTGGCCGGGCGATACGCTCTCAGTAATCATTGGCCAAAGTTATTTATTGGTTACCCCTATTCAAGTTGCACGCATGATCTCGGCAATATTTACGGGCAACCTGGTAACGCCACGAGTACTCATGGAAGAAGAAGTGGTTAAAAAGCAGGTAAACATTAGTCTTGAAACACGCAAATTCTTGCAACAATGTATGTATCGCGCCGTGAAAGAGGGAACCGGCCAACGCGTAAAATATATTAAAGATATTAAGGTTTATGCAAAAACCAGTACGGCTCAAACCAGTTCTTGGGAAAAGCGAGAACTAGGCGGAGAATATTTAGAGCATGGCTGGTTTGCCGGATATGTTTCTTATAAAGATGAACGGCCGCTTACTTTAGTAGTGCTTGTTGAACATGCGGGCACCTCACGAGTGCCAACGGGAATTGCTGCTGAATTCTTACGCGATTATAAAAAAATGATAGACCAAAAATAATTATTTGCGGTATGTTCCTAAAAATTGCATACCGTTATATAGGTTATGGCATGGGCAAATATATTTTTTTGTTATCGCGTATACTATTTATTTGTACAGCAAATCTTACCATGCTCTGTGGTATGCAATATTCCTCATCACCGCGCAGCTCAAGCAATGCCCCTGAATATGCCCACGGCATTCGCATGCTGGAAGTTGCCGAAGGAGTTCATATGGATTTAGAGAATATGAAAATTGATCTGTATCACAATGCGTTCCCGTGCTATTGCAAAGCAATAGTGCATTTTGAGAAAGCATCAGCGCAGGGAGACTTGGAAGCTAGAGAAAAAATAAAAGAGTGCATTACGCGCGCAATGCCTGAATATTGGGGGTTAAAAGAATTACCACAAGGAATTGATAGCAGAACATATCCTGAGAGTTTAAAAAATTATTTATTGGAGCTCAAAGCTCTGCGCCATGAAGCAGCTGCAAGTGTACCTAATAGTCCAAGAACCACTGAAGTTCCCCAGAGTAATACTCCCCATTCTGACATAGAATCAAGTAGCCCCACGAAAGTATTAAGCAAATTATTATTAAGAGCTAAGAAAACGCTTGGCGCTTCTCAAGAAACAACGCCCCACATTTCACCAATTTCTAGTCCCAAACAGAATCTTTCACAGCCTATTACTGTTCCAATTGCTGGCTCAAATCTTTAGAATAACTTAGTCCTGACTAATAAATAATCAGCGTGAATTACAAGTTTCGATAGTATCTTTGATATCGCGTAATAGTTGATTCAATTCTGGTCGTCCAAAAGTAGCGGGAATTTTATCTTCATTTTTCGCTTTGACGCCGTTTTTAATGAACCACAACTCTTCGGGCGAACTTGGCACACAACTTTCAGCAATCTGCAATTCTTCGTCAGTTACTTCTTTATCGCGATCGAGCTTAATTAAACTTAATTTATGCGCCACTATCTGAGAATAACGGCTCATTATACCAGAAAAAGTGCTCGTGGGTGATGACTTATAATGCTCAAAAGTTATTTTTCCTAATTTTTTGAGAAGCACGCGGTCGATGAGTTCTCTTCTTTCTTTGCGATTACGAGGGCTCCATATAAATTGACTTTCACTCTCTATAATCCAACTTCTTCTAAAATTTTTTTTAGTCTCCGGCAACTCTGATTCTTGGGCATCGTGCCAATGGTTTGTTCGCATGAAGGTGATAATTGAATCTTCGCTCGTCGATGCATCTGGAAAGAATTGTTCTTCTTCCATTGCAACGATCGATGAGCAAATACACAAGGACATTAATAATAATTTCTTCATCTTCTTCTCCTTAATTAATTCCAAGATAGCTACCCAGCTTTTTATTGTCTATGGCTTTGAGCAAAATCCAGCCTACGCTTATCCGGGCCTTCTGGCTCGGCAAGCTACTGCGGATTATTATCATGCTAATATCTCTAATTACAAAAAAACAAATTTTGCATGATAATAAAATAGGCACAGTTTTTAGACTGTGCCTTGTACTAATCTTTTAATCGATCAGATTTATTTTTTCTTAGCCGGAGCGATTTGCTCTTTTTGCAACGCTGAAACGCGTTTTGCTAAACGGCCAATTTTGCGCTGTGCGGTGTTGGCATGGATTACGCCTTTACCTTTTGCGCGAGATAATTTTGATTCTGCTTCTTTAAGTAATCCTTGGATGGTTTCCAATGAATCATTCTTTTCAATAGAAGCTAAAACTTTTTTTACCGCAGTTTTAATAGAAGTGCGACGAGCTAAGTTACGCTCTCTTTTTACAATATTTTGGCGCGCTTGTTTTTTAGCTGATTCTGTATTTGCCATTCAAATATCCTTGAGTGATTAGACAACTTTTTTAACTTTTCCGGCCTTGAGACATTTGGTGCAAACTTTTGCATTGCTTACTTTGCCAGAATTATCACCAGCATGGGTAAAACGCATTTTTTGAACGTTTGGATAAACCCAACGCTTTACTCGGTTATTTGCATGGCTCACAAGGTTTGCTACCTGCGGACATTTACCGCATATTGCGCATATTCTTGCCATTGTTTTGGTTTCCTTTTAGTGGGTAAAAATCTGAATTAGTTATTGATAATATTACTATAAAAGAGATATTTTTCAACCGTAATAATCACGAAAATACTATTATTTAAGCTTTATACCTGCGCTATGAGCTTGATAAGCTCTTCATGAATCTTAGGACTTGCCCCTATATAGGTCTTATACTGCTGATTCACGGGGCCCCCTTCAAAGGTGGTCACCACCCCGCCAGCCTCTCTAATTAAGAGCATTCCGGCAGCAATATCCCACCAGCCGAGCTCGGCAAAGAATAGGCCATCAAACCTGCCACTGGCAAGATATGCTTGATCCAAAGCCACCGCCCCCATATGCCGAAAATAATCAGTTTTTGGCGCAATAAGCTGCAGAGCACTGATAACTTTCTTAAAATACTGGTCTTTTTGATACGGTACTGCAATCACCAGAAAGCTTTTGGCCAATGATTCAGGCTCATGAACCCGAATTGGCGCTCCATTGCAGGAGGCACCGTTACCCCTAGAAGCATAAAAGAATTCATCTGTTATTGGTTGATATATTCCAGCCCATATGGGCTCACCTTTAAAAGTAAGTGCCACAGAAATGCAAAAATAGGGAAGGCCATGAGCAAAGTTTGCAGTGCCATCTAAAGGATCGATCACCCAACAATAATCTGAACCTTGTTGCAAGCCCGATTCTTCGGCAATGATAGCTGCGCCCGGGAGTATCTTTTCCAGTTCTTTTTTTAAAAAAGCCTCACTTGCCAGATCAGCGGCGGTTACAAATCCCGCATCTTTTTTCTCATGCCAAGGGATCGGCTTGCCAAATTCGTGCATCACAATCTTGCCGGCTTGCTTGATAATCGGTTCTACTTTGGCAGTAATTTCAATGGCTTCAATCATACAAAATCCCAGCGTATTATTGATAAACTCTGGCTACTTTTTTCTTGACGCTAAAAACTCTTCTAACGTCTTAGTAATATGCTTTTTCTCTTGCTCAATTTTCTCAGCAGACCAGTTTGATTTTTTACCGACCGCTTCCACCGCATTAGTAACTTCTTTCAATTCCGGAATAAAAAGGAAAATAAAAGGAAATTCCGCGGTCGGTTCTTTCCCTTCCAAAACTGTTAACGAATTATTCTCTATCGTTGCTTGACCATAGGTTTCAAGTGCCAGAGCTGCCCGCAAAATGTCTTCAGGATCAGCATTATTTTTTTCGATCTTCTTTAAAGATACTGCCAAATCAGCGCTCTCTGGTCTTTTAAGTACTTGAGCCACCACATTTGACATATGCTGAGTGAGCTCCTCGCATCTTTTATTTTCTGCGCACTCTTTTTGCATGTCTTCACTCAGCTTCTTAAGCCAAAATGCGTGCAATCCAGACATCGCTTTGCCTGCCTGGGAATTAATCAAAATCCTTTTTTGAGAAAAACCATGCAAACTAACCATAGATGTTAGAGCAAATAAAAAAAATATGCTTTTTAATTTCATGGAGAGATATCCTTCAGTATTAATTAAAGCTGTGCATGGTACGCGGTTGAATATCAAGCAACGAATATACTTCATCAGCATACAGCGTTTCCTTTTCAAGCAACGCATTGGCCAGTTTATCTAATTTCTCACGATTGCTGAGCAGGATCTCTTTAGAATCTTTATAGCATGTTTCCATAATCTGGCGCACTTCATCGTCAATTTTTAATGCGGTGCCATCAGAATAGTTCAAGCCATACCCATTTTGAGTATAAACCACCGGGCCAATCTTTTCACTCATACCAAAATCGCATACCATCTTACGGCCCAATTCGGTAGCTTTTAAGAAGTCGCTATAGCAACCAGAGGTCACATTGCGATCCTCAAAAACTAAATCTTCAGCTGCGCGGCCGCCCATTGCCACTTTAATAGAAGCAATCAGCTCACGTTTGGTTTGCTGATATTTATCGCGTTCAGGTAACCACCAGGTGACGCCCAACGCTCTACCGCGTGGAATAATAGTAATTTTATGCAATGGCTCAGTATCGTGCGGCAAGCTTAAAAGCACCAATGCATGGCCCGCTTCATGATACGCCGTGAGTTTCTTTTCTTCATCAGAAAGAATAATTGTTTTGATCTCTTTACCCACGATAATTTTATCGCGTGCTTCTTCAAAATCTTTAATTTTCACCGTGTCTTGGCTCGTCTTAGAAGCAATAAGAGCCGCTTCATTGATAATGTTTGCCAAATCAGCACCCGAGAAGCCAGGCGTGCCGCGTGCTATTTTAGATAAATCAACTTCTGGATCCACTTTTACCGATTTTGCATGGAGGCGTAAGATTTGATCACGGCTGGTAAGATCCGGGAAAGGAACTTCCACTCTGCGATCAAAACGGCCCGGGCGCAATAATGCTTTATCTAGCACATCCGGACGGTTAGTTGCTGCCAAAACGATTACTGATCCGCCGGTAGTTTGGAAACCATCCATCTCGGTGAGTAATTGGTTTAATGTTTGCTCGCGCTCATCATGGCCACCGCCTAAGCCGCTTCCACGATGACGGCCTACCGCATCAATCTCATCAATAAAGATGATACTTGGCGCATTTTTACGCGCTTGCGCAAAAAGATCACGCACACGCGCCGCACCGATACCCACAAATACTTCTATAAAATCTGATCCACTGATGCTAAAGAAGGGGCAATTTGCTTCGCCCGCTACTGCTTTTGCCAGCAACGTTTTACCATTTCCTGGTTCACCCACGAGCAAAACGCCACGAGTAATTTTAGCGCCCAAGCGTTTAAATTTTTCCGGATTCTTTAAGAAGTCTACAATATCTTTAAGCTCTTCTTTGGCTTCATTGGCACCAGCAACAGAGTTAAAATTTTCTTTGATCGCCGAAGGCATAAACATTTTTGCACGGCTTTTGCCCATAGAAAAAATGTTGCCCGCTCCGCCACCATTACCACCGCCAACGTTTTTTGCTTGGCGATAGATAAACCAACCAACCAGCACCAAACCGCCTAAGGCAATTAAAAGCATGGTGAGGTACCAAACGCTAAATTGGTTGCCGGCATTAACCACAGAAAACTCTACATTATGGGCCTTAAGAAGATCCCAATCTTTGGTATTTTCAGCTACTGTGGTTTCAAAATGGCCACCGTCTTTAAATTTTCCATGAACCTCTTGGCCATTAATATGAATAGAGGCCACCTCATTTTGCTCCACCTTAGAAAGGAAGGTTGAGTAAGGGATTACGCTGGTTTGGCGCGTATAATCAGTAAGACGTGCTAAAATAAGGATGCAGCCTACCATGAAAAGAACCCCGATTATCAGGTTTCTTGGGCCACCTTGGAGCTGATTTTTTTTAGTATTTTTATTATTGTTGGTCATTGTCTACCTAATTTGTTAAAAAGAGCAGCCAAATATTCCTATTTGGATATCTTTATTGGTTGTTTGCATAAGTATGCTGATATAGGCAATTATTGGAATGAAATTAGTATAGGAAAAATAAGGAAAATTGTAAATCTCCTTCGTGATGTCCTTTGGACTCCTCAGGATGAAATGGAGAATCTTTGAAAATTCCTAAATAGTTGTAGATACAAAATTTATTCATGCTGAGCTTGTCGAAGCATGGGCTAACTTACGCAAACTTTGTCTTATCAACATCGAAAGCGTCATTCCTTCGACGAGCTCAGGATGAATGGTTGATGTTTTTCAAATTAGAATTTTGGACGCTCAAAGTCTTGCAAACGCCTATTTCTCTAAAATATCTGCCCAACAAGTTCTCGGGATAGTTTG